>JANMIF010000351.1:0-2077 GCA_031375695.1 Planctomyces sp. | reverse complement strand
GTGCGGATCAACTTCGTGATGGAGTTCGGCAACTACGGCTACAAGGACGAGCTGACTCGCGCGGGCTGGCAGTCGCCGCGGACGAACATGGAGACCGAGATTCCGCTGCGTCACTGGCATCTGAACGATCCGGGCGTGGTGCCGAACCTGCTGCAAACAGGAGCCGGTTCGCCGACGGGGATCGTGGTTTATGAAGGGGACTTGCTGCCGGAGGTGTTTCGCAATCAGGTGATCCACTGCGACGCCGGGCCGAACGTGGTGCGCGCCTACCCGGTGAAGAAGTCGGGAGCGGGCTACACCGCCGAGACGGTCAACCTTCTGACGGGAGCTCGCGACAACTGGTTCCGGCCGAGCGACGTGTGCGTGGCTCCGGACGGTTCGCTGCTCGTGGCCGACTGGTACGACCCCGGCGTGGGCGGCCACCGCATGGGCGACGCCGACAAAGGCCGCCTCTTCCGAGTCGCTCCGCCGAAGACCCCGTACAAATTCCCGAAGGCCGACGTCAGCACCGTCGAGGGCGCGATCGCCGCGCTGAAGAGTCCCAACGAAGCCACGAGGTATCTCGCTTGGACCGCGCTGCACGCGATGGGCGAGAAGGCCGAACCGGCGCTCGCAAAGGTTTTTGAGAGCGACCCGAATCCGCGAGTTCGCGCGCGAGCGTTGTGGCTGTTAGGAAAAATCAAAGACAACGGCCCAAAGCATGTTCTGATGGCGATTAATAACGAACCGAATCCCGATATTCAGAGTGTCGCAATCCGGCTCGCTCGGCAACTCGATCCCCAAGCGAAACTCATCGTTCAGCATCCGGAATTCGTTGAGAAGCAGTCATTGCTTTGGTGGGCTCTTGGATTGCGAATTGGCATTCCGCCCGCCAAACCGAAGCCACTTCCGTTGGACGTTTGTCGCGAAATGGCAATTGGGCTTCGTCAGTTTCCGTTTGGAGTACCGTATGGGGGATCGCAGTGGGACTCTCGACAGTGGGCTTGGGCATTACTTGCATCGCGACACGTTGGCAAGGACCGCTGGTATCTTGAAGCTCTTGCGATCGGAGCTGGTAGCGATTGGGACAAGTGCCTGGAATCCTATTTGGGACTTCTTACTTCGACGGATCGCCAGTTCCGCAAATTCTCGGACTCAGGCTATCGAGACATTATTTGGCGATCTCGTAGCACGAAGACTCCCGAACTCCTCGCCGAGATCGTCTTGGACTCGACGACTCCAGCCTCCGAATGTCCTCGTTATCTCCGCGCGTTCGACTTCCTCCCCGCGAGCCAAGCGAAGGACGACGCGCTGGTGCAGCTCGCGTTCGGCAGCAGCGTCGACGAGCCGAAGGTGGCCCTGGTCAACGCCGAGGCTCTCAACCGTCTGAAGGGCTTTGACGTCTCGAAGAACGCCCCCCAAAAGGCCGCGCTGAACCGCGTCCTCGATTCGCTGAAAGGCCAGCCGCAGTTCCTCACGCTGGTCGAGAAGTTCAACGTCACCGACCGCTACCCCGATCTGCTCGCCCTGGCCGCCGAAAAGCCCGATGACCAAATCGGCATCGACGCCATCCGCGTGCTGCTGGCGAAGAATCAACTCGAACTGATGGGGGCCGCGATGCAGCTTCCGATGGCAGTTGCGGCGCAGGAGCGCTGGGCAAAAGCGACTGTGGGCCTAGCCACCGCGCTCAGCAATTCCGGCGACGCCAAGGCCGTCCCGCTGCTGCTGCCGATCGTCACCTCCCTGAACCACTACCCCGTCGATATCACTCGGCAGTCCATCAAAGGAGCCACTCGCACCAAGGCCGGAGCGACCGAAGTCTTGAAGCTCGCCGAAGCAAAATCCTTCAACGAAACGTTCGCCCCCGCGCTGGCTGCCGCGCTCTCCACCGCGCCGCTCGACGAGGCTCAACGAGCTGTCGTCGCCAAGCTCTTCCCGTCCCCCGCCGGCAAAGATTCCAAACCGCTCCCGCCGCTGACCGAACTGGCCAAGCTCAAAGGCAACGCCGGCAACGGAGCGAAACTGTTCGCCGAAGCGAAGACGGCCAAATGCAACAACTGCCACATCGTCAACAACCAAGGCAAAGACGTCGGCCCGA
>JANMIF010000338.1:0-3598 GCA_031375695.1 Planctomyces sp. | reverse complement strand
CTCTGGTCCGCCGTGATTTATGGCGTCGCTGGATTTTTGCGACCCCTGCATTCAAGCTGGTCATGCAAAAACTCACCCCCAACCAGAAACGCCAACTCACCAACACGCTCACGCTGGCAACGTGATGGCAAAAGTCGAGCTTAAGGGATCACGTCGTCATCGGCTCGGCTGTGCAGGATCAACGTGTCGGGGTTCACCGTTTTGGCCGTTCCCCAGTTCTTCCACGCTGGGCAAAGCAGAACTAGCTTGGCATCGCCGCTGTTCATGGCCACTGCCACGCCCCTTGAGCCTCCAACGACGACTTCCGGCAGATGCTTATCGAACTCGGTTTATGCAGTCGCAAGAGCGGCGTCGAAGTCATCATCATCAAGAGCCGGGTTGATGACCTCGTGGCCGTGATCCTTCAGGGCTGTCCCGAGTCTTGAGACCGCTC
Organism: Planctomyces sp.; assembly: GCA_031375695.1. GTDB lineage: Bacteria > Planctomycetota > Planctomycetia > Planctomycetales > Planctomycetaceae > SXKJ01. Next base: position 3,165 of record JANMIF010000338.1, on the reverse strand, counting down.
GGACAAATCAACGGGCTCACGAGTCGTTGGCTGGCGAAGACTGTGTCGTGCTGCTGCTCCAACCACCAAAGACCCGTTCCACATCGTCATCGTCCGCGATATGTGGCTGACCGGCTTCGACGCCCCCTGCCTCTACACGATGTACGCCGACAAGCCGATGCACGGCCACGGACTGATGCAGGCCATCGCCCGCGTACACCGCGTCTTCCGCGACAAGCAGGGCGGGTTGATCGTCGATTACCTCGGACTGGCCGATCAGTTGAAGCAGGCGTTGGCGACCTACACCGAGAGCGGCGGCCAAGGCTCACCCATCATCGACACGGCTCAAGCGGTCGCCGTGTTGCTGGAGAAGTACGAAGTCTGCTGCGACCTGATGCACGGATTCGACTGGTCGAAATGGATGACCGGCACGTCGTATTTCACCTCGGATTCACCTTGGAATGGCTTTCATTTCTTCGCGGTCGGTTCAATGAGGAACCGATATGGTCGTGGCTGCGCGATCAAGCGTTGCAGGGATTCGAGTTGTTCGTTGGTGGGGGCCGATTGTCGGGACAGTTGCTCGGCGAGGTCGCCCTGTTTCGTGTACAGCGTGGCTAGCAGTCCCGCTGTGGCCAGTTCGTGGCGGGCGTTGGTGAGCGAGAGCAAAACGTTGGCCTGCGTGTTCCACGGGCCGCCCGGTTCCCAGCCGTTGGCCGTGTGTGACGCGATGTTGAGGCCGTCGGCGAGGTGCTTCGCGTTGAAGGTGCCCACGGCGCGGCCATCGACGGTCAGGTCGTAGTGGCCCTCGGGCAGGTGCTTCACATTCAGCAGGTACTGATTCAACTCGGTCAGGGCGGGAACGAATCGGAAGTGAAGTGCGAAGAAGATTCCATAGTTAAACGGCAGGCCCTCGTCGAGCCGAGTGAACTCGAAGCGGTTGTCGGCGCGAGTGACGTCCGTCACCGAGCAGCCGGTGGCCGCGATGACTTTCCCATCGGCAGCGTCCAGCGTCGCCGAGGAGACATTGGCCGGAGCGTTCAGGCCTTTCAAGATCGCATACGCCATCGCGAACTGCCCCAGTTCATTAAGGTGCGCGCCGTCGGCCAGGTGCATGGTGTTGTGTTTGGAGGAGTTTTTGATGTTGGCGTTGGACTGGACGACCCGCTTCTGAATCTCGCGCATGGTCCGTTGCACGTCGATGGCGTCGCCGCCGAGCGACTTGGACAACGCCATCCCCTCGTCGCACATCTTCTGGAGGAAACTCTCCTCGCTCTTCTCGGGATCGGTACCGGTGACGGCGGCCGAGCAGATGTAAACCCGCACGTCGCGTTTCCGGCATTCGGTGACGATCCCCTGCACCGCGTTGAGGTATGTCTGCTTGTGCTCCTCGTCGGCATAGACACCCCAGCCGATGTCGTTCGTGCCGAAGGCGACGATCAGGACCGTGGCCTTGTGAGCGAAGACGTCTCGTTCGATCCGCTTCAACCCGCCGGTCGCCGTGTCGCCACCGATCCCCGAATTGACGAACCGCACCTTCCGCTGCGGGAACCGCAGCAGCGTGTAGTTCTCGATCATCTTCCCATAGCTGCGAGCGGCGGTGATGCTGTCGCCGAGAAAGACAACCGTATCGCCATCATGCAGCGAGAAGTCGGCTGCTGAAGTCATCGTGGTTGGCATGATGGCCAGCAGTGCGAAAAGGCAGGCACGAAGCATCGCATTCATTGTGAACCTTCCAACAGATTCGATCGGTGCAGCGAGAGTTTCACAGGAAGTGAGTGGCTGACATCGTGACGCGACCGCCGTCAATCGTGAAGCGATCTGCCTGCGCGATGACATCGACTTCTTCCAAGCGGTGCGATCGGCCTTGGTCAAACCCTCCGGCGAACGGAAGACTCAGGAAGACCTCGACCACGCCATCCGGCAACTCGTCTCGAAGGCCATCACCGCCTAAGACGAGATCATCGACATCTTCACCGCTGCGGGCATCAAGCGCCCGGACATCTCAATCCTTGATGGAAAATTCCTCGCCGAAGTGCGCGGCCTGAAACACAAGAACGTTGCCGCCGAACTGCTCGCCAAGCTGCTCAAGGACGAGATCAAACAACGCGGTCAGCGAAACGTCGTCCAGTCGCGAGCCTTCCCGCCGACCTGATGCCAACTGCGACACCGGCCTGGCACGTCTTCACAGATTCCCTGAAATCTGTCAGACCACGCTGACTATGAGTTACCACGTCACTGGCCTGATCAGTTCTGCAATCTTTCTGTTGACCATCGGCGGGCTGTGGTCGCAGTTGGGCTTCGTCTGGCAGCGCCAGCAAGCGGCAACCAACGGCGACAGCCACGAGCGGCCGACGGCGGTGTTGTCGGTCAATCAATTCGTCAGCAGTTTTCTGGCGTTCTTCTCATTCTTCGTGTACGGCGCGTGTCTCGAACGCTTCAACCACTACCTCGTCTGGCCTAGGCTGACTGCATCAATGCTCACGTTGGCCGTGCTGTTCGAGATCGTGCGTGATCGCCGCGGTCGCGTAGCGACGGTTGCGTTCGCTGTCTGTGCGGCGTTGCAGATCGGAACCCCGCTGAGTCTCATCGTGATTCCGGGCGCGGCCGAGTGGGGACGCACCGTCTCGCAAACGCTGATCGTCATCGTCACGGTGATTCTGGCTCAGGGGTATCTGCATCAAGTGCTGCTGATTCGCCAAACCGGCCGCACAGGAGGCGTGTCGGCTCGGCTGCATCAGTTCTTCCTTTGGAAGGACATCTCGACGATCGCCTTCGCACTCTCAATGGGGACGAGCAGCGGCTGGCCGTTGCTGCTGCTGTCATCCGTCAGTGCCGCGACCAAGGTTGTCACGCTGTGGCATTTCCGCTGGGTGCGGTTGAGCCCCATCGCGAGCCAGCGGCGAGACACAACGATCGGAGCACCGACGCGGACGCTCACCAACTGACACCTCGACCAGCCTCAACCGAGCCATCACCACTCAAGAGGTGATCGACGAACTGATCCAACTGGCCAAAGAGATACAAGCCGCCACTCAACGCGGCGAAGTGAGGTGCTGTCGATTTCACGGACAGTCCAACTCCTTAATCTGGCGGGTCCAGAAAGGAGATCAAGATGTCACGGAAAGTGGTTTCAAAGACGAAGCGTGGTCGTCGGTCGTTCACGGAAGAGTTCAAGCGTGAGGCGGT
>JANMIF010000314.1:0-2279 GCA_031375695.1 Planctomyces sp. | reverse complement strand
GTGCCGTGTAACAGTACCCCACCCGAGCTGTTGACCCCGGTGCCGCTGGTTGCATTGAAAGAGAAATCGAGTTGGTTCGGAGCGACGGCGACTCCTTGAATCCAGATCACGTTGTAGCCGCCTCGAATCGCCAGGTGATCGGTCAGCGAATACGACAGCGTCGCATTCAGATCCGCTACGAATGCGGTCAGTACCTGGGAGGAATTGACGTTTCGTAGGATGGTGGTGTTTCCGTTGTCTCCCACGAACTGAGAATGGTCGGCGTCATTGGCGAAGAGGCCAGCCTTTCCCGTCGTACTCAATCCCAGGCGATCCCAACGCTCAGAGCATCGCAACCCCAGTTGACCACCGTAGAGGTTATTCCTGGTGCGAATTCTGTAATCGCTGATCGTGTTATCTGCGTCGGTCGAGTTGATGTTGAAGGTCTCTTGAAGATTGAGATACCGGAATCCCGCCAGCAGCTCGACCCCGCCGCAGGGGCGTGATCCACATAGAAAACGAGCACAGTTGAGTTCGAAGCTATTGAGTCGGAAGTCGTCAGTGACCCGCATGGCCTTCGCGTTGTTGAAGTCCGTGGCGGGAACCACCAAGTCGATTGGGATGTCCAGGCTATTGCCGTCGGTGATCGTCCGCTCGGCGCTGAGAGAGTACACGCCAAAATAAGAAAATTCGCAGGCAGTGCAGTCGTCAGCCGCACGTCCCAACAGAATTCGCGGGCCAGCCGCGCCGTTGAAGTTCAAATCACCGGTGGAAAGCAGCACGGCTCCGGTGATGTCATCCAAGACTACCGGCTGATTGCTGAAGTGACTGGCTCGATCGAGCAACAGCACATCCAGTTGCGCATACCATTGAGGGCAAACGCGACAGCAGTTGTTGCATTGATTGCTGTCACCGGTGTTGACCCAGTTTGGTTCCATGTCCTGGGGCGCAGGCCGATTAAAAACTTGCTCTGGAGCGGCAGTTTGTCCCGCAGGTACGTCCGGTGGCGGCGGCACATCGAAGTTGGAGACTTGGCGGATCTGGTTTGGGAACTGGAAGGCTGATTCGTCTTGTGCAGTTGCTGACGAAACGATCAGGGCCAACCCTGACAAGCCGACAATGAACCAGCGAAGGCGTCGCATGTTGAGATCCCATAACCTAGAGGGAAGTGATCGGGGGTGCCCCAAGCACGACTCAACAAGCCAACGAGAATACCACCGGATTGAATACAACCGGTGCGATTCGTCGAAGTGATCATGACCAAAACGATGTGTGCTTGGGGCCGTTTCGTTTTCGCTGATCACTCCCAGAAATCGGCGAACTGTGTTTCGACAAACAAAGCCGAATCCGGCTATTGAACAAGTTTGTCTTGCGGGAAGTCCGGCGAATGAGTTGATCCGGCTGCTCGTGAAGTAATGACTAATGTCGTTGATCCAAAATTGCGGATCGTGACACTCTGCGAAACGACGACTCCAACGGTTGGAACGATTCCAACCGTAATACGGTGACCGAATAGCCTGGTCATTCCGGTAGAACGGCGCCTGCAGATTTCACCGGTGATGCCTAATGGAAGGTCGGTACGATGAATCACACAAGCTCTGCCGAGAGTGGCGACGGAGAAGCGACCTGTTGCCGTTCGCCCAACACGAGAAGCCCGGCACTCAGAAAAAAGCGGGCCTCTTCACTATAAAGGCACGCGAAGTCATACGCATTCCAAGGCATGCTCGTACGTCGCATCTGCCAAGACTTCGGAAGTCTGTCGGATGCTACTTCTCGGGATGCAGATTATTTCTTCATGGAATGCGGACTACTACGATGGCACGCTTCGATTGGCGGTTGACAACGGCGCGATGAAGAGGCCACCACCGAAGAAGTATTCCGCATCCGGATCGGCCGTCAACGGGTCATCGTCGGCCCGGATGAATCCGTTCGCGAGTCCTGTGAAGAACGAATCGATGTGTGCATTCGTCTGCAAGAAGTCGGGGGCGGTTGAGGTTTGTGGTGCTGGCAGATTGAACTTGCGGACTTGATACTGGCTACGTCCATCAAGCCCTTGGACAGTGAAGATCTTGCCGTTCTGAACCGCGACGCGAACCGATGTGGTCGGGACATCCGCCACGGCTGGATATGTTTGGAAGGTATTGATTAATTGGGCGGCATACGGGCTCGTTGGTGTGTTGGTGTTTACTCGATAAACCCGAACTCGCGTTCCCCCTCCGATGCTCAGTGTGCCTGACGCCATCCCGGTGATGATCTCCGCCTTGCCAGCTTGTGCGGTATCGCCGGCCTTGGGTGGCGCG
>JANMIF010000313.1:0-1983 GCA_031375695.1 Planctomyces sp. | reverse complement strand
AGCATTCCTGAAACGATCCGGAATTGGTTTCCCGAAAGCGTGTAGATGAAGGAACTACTCTCCGCTCGTGAGTCTCCGAGGAAGATGTTCATGACCTTGACTCCGCCGCTGCGAGACAACTCGAAAGTACCGCTGCGGCCGCGCAGGACTTTGTCGTTCTCATCTACCCATTGCGTGGTGTTCGTCGTGCCGTTGAATTCCACGATCATGCGTTCGACCAGCTTGCCATTCTTCCAGAAAAGATGCCGCCAGCGACCTTGAAGTGCCTGCATGTCTTTCGCCAGTTCCGCGTCGTTCTCCGGAGTTGGAGCGGCAGCGGTTTGTAGTCCTGTTTCGCGGACGGATTGCAGTTGACGCAGCAACTCGGGATCGACCTTTCCACTGCTCATCAGCCGGTCTATGGATCGTTGTAGTCGTGATATATCCATTCCCGACAGTGGCCCTGGCGTCATTGCTCGCAAGTGAAGATACCGACGGATTTGTTCAGACGACTGTTCATTGCGACCAGCCTTAGCCAGTACGGCGGCGAACTCCGGGAGAAACGAAACAATGGCTTGCTCGCCCTGGATCGTTTTCATGGCTTCGATCAGGTCGGCGTAGGTATCCGCAGACCGAGTAGGATCTCCGTTTCGGGCTTCGTTGACGAGGATTCGCACGTTGCAAAGCGCCAGAAAGGTCGGGTCGGAAGTTCCCAATTGCGAGCGGCATCGTGAGTACACCTGCTCGATCAATGCGTCCGCATCATCGAACTGCTGATGTTGCACGAACCAATTGGCCCTCCACACCGTGAACTGAGCTTCGCTCTGGCAAGCCTTTTGTTCCTTCGACGCTCCATGAATACGCATCGAGGCGATCTCGCGCTGCCAACCTTCGGCGAGTCGCCGAGCGTCGGCTTCCGGCAAGAGCACCGATGCACCCGCCGCCGTGGCGGCTCGGAGTGCCTGGCGTTCACCGGCTTCGGCGCGTGCTTTCTGGTCAAAGGCGACCTTCGCGGCATAGCCGGTTGCGACCAGTCCCAGCATCAGCGCCACAAAAACCGCCGCCACTGCGGTCAGCAGTCCACGATTACGGCGAGCGAACTTGCGGAACTGATAGATGCGGCTGGGCGGAGTCGCTTCGACGGGCTGGTCATTCAGATAGCGGTCAAGATCGGCCGCGAAGTGGCTCGCCGTGGGATACCGGCGTGTTCGATCCTTGTCGATCGCCTTCAGTACGATCCAGTCCAGATCACCGCGGAGCAACTGGCTGAACCGAGCCGCTTCAATCAGATGCTTGGTGGCCGCTTCCGTGACTTGCGGAGTCAGCGACGAGACGAGCACCGAGGGACGCGACGGTTCTTCCTCGACAATCATCCGTTGCACTTCGGCCCAGGTGGCGGATGAAAGACGTTTCGGATCAATCGGTGTTCGCCCCGTAAGAACCTCGTACAGCAGCACGCCCAAAGAATAAATGTCGGCGCGAGTATCCACATCGACGCCGGATTGTTCGGCCTGCTCGGGACTCATATATAACGGCGTGCCCAGAACCTGGCGAAACTCCGTGAACAGCGTTTTGTCGGTCAACGCTCCCGTGGTCGCCTTCGCAATGCCGAAGTCGATGACTTTGACGAGCGGCTTGTCGTCGGCGACGGTAACCAGCACATTGCTCGGCTTGATGTCGCGATGAATGATCCCTTTCTGATGGGCATGTTCTATGGCGTGGCACACGTCCTGAAACAACTTCAGTCGATCGCGCAGGGGAAGTTTTCTCTGGTCGCAGAACTTCGTAATTGGCTCGCCGCGAACAAGCTCCATCACAAAAAACGGCCGGCCGGATTCCGTGCTGCCTCCGTCAATGACGCGAGCGATGTTGGGATGATCCAGGACGGCGAGCGCCTGCCGTTCCGACTCGAACCGCGCGACGACCTGTTTCGTGTCCATGCCCGGCTTGAGAATCTTGAGCGCCAACCGGCGTTGAATCGGGACGCTTTGCTGCGCCATGTAA
>JANMIF010000290.1:0-4615 GCA_031375695.1 Planctomyces sp. | reverse complement strand
CGATTCACGTTGGGCACGTTGCCGTTTATCAAGTTCTGATCGTTTTGAATCGAGAACCCCGCCACCGCCAGCGTGGTAGTCCAGTGCGGATTCCAAACCGCGTCCCAGCGCAATTGCGCGCCAGCCATCCAGGGATCGCGGCTGCTGGCGCTCAACTCATCAAGCACGAAACCGCCGCCGACAAATTTGACGCTGTGATGATCATTGAATGTGTAGGCGAGTTGCGTTGCCGCGCCTTCCGGCGTGTAATCCCGGTCGAACATCATCGTTGAGGGGAACACGAATGGGTTTTCCATCTTGCCGATGGTAAATGAACCCGACCATTCCGCCGTGTGGAACGGCGACCACTTGCCGTAGGCGAGATCAAAATAAACAAACTTCTTGGAGCCGTTGTCGGCGAAACTTGTGTTGCCCGAAATGGGATCGCCGCCAAACGTCCCCGACGCCTCGCTGGAAGTCGATGGCTCGCTGGAAGTCGGCGTTTTCCTTTTTCTGGAAGCCGTGACCTTCGTTGTCGGCGAAGACAGTCCAGACGGAGCGGCCGGACGCACGGACTTTGCTCGCGATTTGTTCGGCCTCGAAAAATGGGACGCGAGGATCGTTGCGACCGTGAATCACCAGCAGGGCCGAGCGGATTTTGTCGGTGTTGTTCAACGGGCTGATTCGCTCAAAAACGGAACGCATCGCCGGTTGTCGTTCGTCGCCGTACTCGGCTCGGCGCAGATCGACTCGGTACGCGGCGGTTTTTTCCAAAAATGTGATGAAGTTGCAGATGCCGACGTTGTCGATCCCGGCTTTGATCCGGTCGCCGAAGTGCGTCAGCGTGGCCAGGACCATGTAGCCGCCATAGCTGCCGCCGATCACCGCCACGCGCGACACATCCAGGTCTGGCTGCTTGGCGATCCAATCCAGCAGCCCCCCGATGTCTTTGACACTATCTTCACGCTTCTCGGCGTTGTCGAGTTGCAGGTATGTCTTGCCGTAACCCGCCGAGCCGCGCACGTTCGGGTGCAGCACGGTGATGCCCAGTTCGTTCGCAAAGAACTGAGTCGCGGCGGAGAAGATCGGGCGATACTGGCTTTCCGGCCCGCCGTGAATGCTGATCAACACCGGCATTTTTTTCTGATCGCGATTCGCCGCCGATCGCGGTTTGAAAACAAACGACGGAATCATGCGACCGTCGAACGACGGGAACTCGATGCGTGTCGGTGCCACGAACGATTTCGGATCGAGTCCGCCAACTTCGCTGAACGCCCAACGAGTCAGCGTGTCGTCCGCCAGCCGAATCGAATACGCCTCGGCCGGCGCATTGGGCTTCGCGATCGTCAGGCCGAGCGCAGTCCCATCAGGCGAAAACTCCAAGCCGCTCGCCACGCACTGCGGCAAGTTCAACTCGCGTCGCTGACCGGTTGCCGGATTCAAAACAAACAGCCGGCTCAGGCCATGTTCGTTGATCAAAAAGGCGATCTCACCGGACTTCGGTTCGACCTTGAATTCATCGACATCCCAATTCAAACCGTCCGACAGCCACATCCATTTATTGGTGTCGATGTCGAATCTGCCGAGCCGTAGAAATTCGGAGCCGGCATCAGTCGTGACGTACAACGATTTGCCATCAGGCGCGAACTCCATCTGTTCGACGGCGGCTTTGCCGTCGGTCGGCAGCGGCAAATCGGTGCGCTGTTTCGTCTCGACATCCAGCAGCGCGGGATACGACTCGTTCGCCGAGACATACCGCTGCAGCGCGATCCGTTTGCCGTCGAGCGACCAATCGTCGGCTTGCCAAGTTTGTCCGTTGACCTCCAGCAGCAACTGCCAACTGTCGGCGCTGTTGGGCTGTGTGGCACGGGGATTGACACGGTACAGATCCATGTCTTTGCCGTTTCTCCGATTGCTAGTGACGATCAATTCCGATCCGTCATCACGCCAGGCCCCGACCATGTTGCGCGACTTTCCGTCACTGATCCGGTCTGTCCGAAACTGCTGGCGATTCAACAGCCATAACTGAGCGTTCTCGTTGCCGCCGCGATCGACCGACAGCAGCAAGGCTCCGTCGCTTGCGTGCGGAATGAATCGCCCAGTCGCCGGTTCGTCGAAAAATGTGAGCTGCTCGCGAGCACCGCCCGGCTGAGCGACTCGGTGTAATTGCGTCGCATTCCCAAACCGCGTGGCGATCAAAATGCCGTTGCCGTCGGGCGCAAATCCACGAAACGCCGCCGACCGCGTGTTTTGATACTGCGACAACCGAGCCATCAACTCCGTCGGCACGACCGGCACTTCCTGTGTTTGAATCGCTGCCGGCTTCAGCGGATCAATCTCGTCTGCTATGGCCGATGACGTCGTCATTAGCACGGCGAGTCCTAAAGCACACTGTCTCATCGTGAACTCCTTACACAAACAACCAACGCACAAACGCCAATAACCCCAACGCCACTCCGATGAAAAACCACAATGGCCGCGTTGAAGCTGGAGCCTCTTCATCGGAAATGTAATTTTCGCAGGCCGGGCATCGTGGCGAATCAGCATGAACTTGCTGGCCACAATACGGACAATCGACGGTTGGCTCTTCTTCGTCGCCATCAAACAGATCACCTGAGCCCGCCGCATCATCGTCATCGAAGTCGTGTTCTGAAATGTGCGGCATGAGTCTGGCCTCGGGCGTGCGACCGACAATAACCCGAAGCATGAGCGAGGGCGAGCGCCCCACATGTCTCCATTTTTGAATCTGTGGAGCGCTCGCCCTCGCTCACGTTTCGGGTTAGCGTAGTCTTTGTGAGCTTGAGATCTGCCAGCGGTTAGGCGGCTTGGCTGTGAGAGTTAGTGAGTTGGTCCATCCAGTGGGGTTGGGTTTGGCCGGTGAGCAACTCGTGGGGACTGCGGCCAACTCGATCGGGACGTTCACTGCGTGCGAACCGGTGGTGGTTGAGGTAGAAGCGGAGCAGATCCAGATATTCGGAGCTCAGTTGGCGGCGGAGGAAAAAGTAGTTCCGCAGACGGCTGTTGATATTTTCGACGACGGAACTTGCCCGGATCGTGTGATCGGCAAGAGTGACGACAGCGGTACGGATCACGTGGAACCGTTCTCCCAGTTGACGTCGCAGTGCGGCTTCGGCCTGCCATTGCGGGACGGTGCGTGGCGTGAGCAGCGCGAGAACTTCGCGCGTCACCTCGACCGACACTTGGCGTTGCGCCGCGAGGGCCGTCAGCGAACGGTCCAGCTCCTCGACGAACGCGAGCAGGTCGTCGCGTTGGTTGCGCAGCGTGCGGATTATGGGGGCCAGCCGGTGCGAGCAGAGCGGCGCAAGTCGCTCCAGTTCTGCGACAACGAAGTCGAACAGGTCTCGTCGTGTGGCGACATCGGGACCGGCAACGGCCAGGACATCGTCGTGCAGCCAGCCCAGCAACAGCGACACGTCTGCCGACAGACGGACCGAGCGCGACTCCTCCCGCCGGGTCTGAGCCAGACGTTTGGAGTGCTTGTGCCCTTGACCTTTTCGCTTGGCCTGCCGCAGGCGTCGCTCTTGCTGCTCGCACGCGTTGATGGTTCCGTAGGCCCGGTTCTCCAAATACATCGCCACTTGGCCAACTTCGCGGATCGCATGAAAGACATCGCCGCGACACGGTAACCCGGGCGACACCAATGGCTGACCGGCTCGCAAGCCACGACCGCCATCGGCGATGGTCGCTTCCGGTTTCCAGCCGTGGTCGCCCAACTCCAGCAGCCGCAGTCCCCACGTCTGGGCATCGCGATGCTCTTCCAGACTCAGCAGGTAGCAGTGCGTCGACTCGACATCACAGCCCACCAACACCGGCTGCCCGTTCTGAAAAATCTCGTCGTGAGCCCCGATCTACACGCTCGACAAGTCGGCCTGCTCATTGATCCGCCGTGCCGACAACGCCGCAGCAATGACGAGGTTGTGAATCGTCCCCAGCGATTTTGTTATCCCCAACACGACCCACAGCTGTTCTAGCACTCCGCTATCGCAACTGTGGCAACCCAGAAACAAACCCAGCCCCAGCCGCTGGATCAAACGACCGGTGATCGGCAGCCGGAACAACACCCGCTCGTCAGCTCTGGCACGAACGTCGGCGAAGTCCGGATCGAAGCCGTGCTGGACCGCTTGTCGCGCGATCTCCACCTGTGCCCCAACAAACTTGCGACTGACACCTTCCTCCCGGGCCGCTTGAGCTGCCGAACGACTTCCCATCAACACACCCAACGCCAACTCCCCCCGCTGATCCAGCGTCAACGTCCTAGCCCGACACGCGGTGGCTCGGCACGCAGTTGAGGCGACTGCAGTTGCTGGCAATCCCACCATCGGCAATCGAGAATCGGCCATGTCTGTTTCCTCCATGAAACTGGAATTGGTTTGAACTCCCAACCCAGTTTCAAGGAAACAGACATTTTTCCAACCCCAATCTCATCACCACCTGCTACCCAAGATGAACCAGGCCCAAATTGTCGAAGAACTCGTGAAGTGGACCCCAAGAGTTGGACAGTGGGATAAGAGAGAGTTTTGCCGATTCTGGAATCAAGGATTCCAGGAGGAGAGATCATGGGCAAAGCTCGGAAGGTTCGGGATTCGGGATTTAAGGCGCGCGTGGCGCTGGACGC
>JANMIF010000335.1:0-25351 GCA_031375695.1 Planctomyces sp. | reverse complement strand
GCGGGCTGAACATTCACAGCAAACCCTTCCCATTCTCCCGAACAAACAATCGCCAGCCGACATCTGGCTCGCGAATTCACACAGAATCTCTTGCGTATTCTGCGCTATGCTTCCAACAAGGCAAATTGGCCCGCCGTGGTCAATGCGAGTGGGGCGAATTTCGTCCCTTCGATTCTCAACCTCAATCCACGGGTCGCACAGATTGCTTCATGGGCCACCTGTGAACCGGCGCGGCTGAGGCGCACTGGAGGATTCCATCACCTATTTGCCGGCGCTCATCGGGACGATGCAGCCAATTCAATACCAATCGTGCTTCATCAGCGATAGCCACCAGGACGAGGAATTCGCTCGGCGGCTGCACGAGAAGATGCGTGGCGAAAAGCTGCGGGTCTGGTTCGCTCCGGAAGACATGCAGGGGGGCCAGAAACTCATCGCGCAAATCGACTAGGCTATCCAGGTCAACGACCGCCTGCTGCTGCTGCTCTCGGGGCACAGCCTGAACAGCGAATGGGTGAAGACCGAGCTTCGCAATGCTCGCCAGGCCGAACTCCACGAGCAACGCCAGAAACTGTTCTCCATCCGGCTGGTGAGCATCGACCGCATCCGCGCCTGGATCTGCTTCGACGCCGACATCGGCAAAGACCTAGCCGTCGAACTTCGCGAATACCACATCCCCGACTGCTCGAACTGGAAAAACCACGACCCCTTCGATTCCGCCTTCGCCGACCTGCTCCGCGATTTGTGTGCGAAGGCGGCGAACTCGTGATTCTGTTATACCGGTCTTCGACCGAGCCAAAACGAGCCAGGGAGACTCCAATATTGACATCCGCGTCCACTCCGAGTTTCTTGTGCTTGCTGAACCCAGCGACTTTGAATCTTGGCCACTCACGATGGTTGTGAGTGACGATGTCTGCGAAGAGTGTTGCACGGGATTGGCTCGTGAGATGAAGGAGCATCGTAAATGATTGTCAGCATGTGGATGAGTCGGAAAATGGTGACGATCGAGCCGCAGGCATCAGTGATGGATGCGGCGACGCTCATGGCTCGAAAACATATTCGGCGGTTGCCGGTGGTTGAGCAGCGAGCTGCGGGGCCGCATCTCGCGGGGTTCGTTTCCGCAACGGACATTTATCACTCGTTCGCGCCGGACGTGAACCCCTTCGCGGCCGTTGTCCCCGCTTCATGCCGTCCTCCGATAGCAGTCTGCGAGATCATGAGCCGACATCTGCGGACCACGACGCCAGAAACTCCCATTGAAGAGGCGGCCAAGGTAATGCGCGAGGAGAAAATCGGCGCACTGTTGGTGCTCCGAAATGAAGCACTCGTGGGACTCATCACCGAGTCGGATATCTTTCGAGCGTTCGTCAGTCTGTTCGATTCGTCCAAGAAGTCCGTGCGCATCACGTTCGACGTGTCGAAAGGCGAGGACATCTTGGCCGTGATTGCCTCACTCGCCGCTCAACATAGCATCCGAGTGACGAGTTTGTTTTCGTGCCAACAAGAAGATCGCCCCGTCTGCGTGGTCAGAGTCACTGGCAAGAAGTTCGACCCGTTCTTGGACGCCCTTTGGAAATCTGGTCACCCCGTTCTCAGTATTCTGCACTCTTAACTCGACGTGGAGGAATCGTTGCGGTTGTGGTGCAAGCGATTTTCGTACCCGTCACTCCGACGCTCAAGAACTGGCGCTGCGCTGACGCCGAGACCGGCAAGTCCAGGCGGCTCTCGCCGAGAGTCGCTTTTCCGCTCTCGGTGAGAGCGGACTACATTCGATTCGCGAAGACCACATCTCCGACGTCTGGAACTGGGACCCCCTCCGACACCTTCGAGTCCACTTTCGCCGATCTGCTTCGTGATCTGCGAACACAGGCGGATTGCTGAAAACGCGGGAGCCCGTTTCGTCACTGCGTGCCGGGGCTCCCATGTGGATTCTCGTCTTATCGGCGCAGTCCGCAGTTTGAACCCGAATGATGTCCTGTGATCAGGGCCGATTCACCCTGTTCTCGAAAACCTGCGGTCGGGCTGGCGACGAAGTCGGGAGACCGCCTCACAACAGGGCGAACTCCCGCTACACGCGGTTGTGACCAGCCTATTTCGTCTCGCCCATCATGCGGGCGACATGCGGTTCAATGGCTGTGGCCCAGGTCTTGTAGGCTGCCGGAGTCAGGTGCAGCAGATCGGGCATGACTTCCTTGCTGAGAACCCCCTTGTCGTCGAGAAACTTCGGGCCGATGTCGAGATATTCGACCATCTTGCCGTCCGCCAGCTTGGCGACAATGCCGTTGGCCGCGGCGTTCACCTTGCGTTTGGCATCGTTCTCATCCACGCCGCGAGGAAAGATTCCCAACACCAAAATCTTCGTCTCGGGGAGTTTGTCTCGCAGCTTTTTGACGATCGCGGTGATCCCGTCGGCGATCTGTTCGCTGGAGTTCGAACCAGAGTTGTTGGTCCCGATCATGATGACGGCCAGCTTCGGCTTGATCCCGTCGATGTTGCCGTTGTCCAAACGCCACAGGACGTGCTGAGTTCTGTCGCCGCCGATGCCGAGGTTGACCGCGTTCCGCTTGCCGTAGATTTCGGCCCACGCCTCTTTGCCGGCCCCTTCCCAGCCGTGAGTGATCGAATCACCGACGAAGATCAGGTCCACATTTCCCTTCTTTGCTCGTTCATTGAACGATTCATGCCGCTTCATCCAGGTGTCTGAATTACGCGATTCGGGTTTAACGGCATCGTGATCCTGGGCAGTAACCGACTGAACCAGGCAGCTCACGGCAAGGATAGTGGCGAACCAAGAGACAACTCGCATGGTGTTCAACTCCAACAGACGAACTCGGACTCAGCAGCGTCGCCGACCGAACGGCCGGTCGGCACGGCAATGTTCTATCACAGCGGAATTAAGACTGCACCCGCCGGACGTGGCGCCGAACGCGCAATTACCCCGATCGATTATCACGCCAGTTGTTTCCATCAGACGTTCCACTTCGGAAATGTGGCCTGCGAAGAATTGTCTGGTCAACCATCGTCCGCGATCCATTTCTGCAGCAAGTCTCGCAGCGTAATCAAGTCGCATCACGGACACGGCAGCTCCTCAAGGAAATGCTCGAATCACCTCGGTCTGCAGAATCTGGACTGCTAGGCGATCATGAGACAACGGTACAGATCGTGGGCCGAGTGCTCACTGGCCAGCCCCAACTCCTTGGCTTTGAAGTCACACGTCACCGCCAGCGGGAAGGCTTTCGTCAGTCCGTCATAGCGTGATTTAGCCGTCCATTTACCAGAATCGGGTTGCGCGTGCAGGCCCGGCTCCTTCATCTTCAAAGTCGCGAAGACACAGCCCACTTCGACGGTCTCGCTTGGAAGGACAAGTCTTGCCATTTGCCGACTCAGACGATTGCGATTACTTGCGTGAGAACTCATCTCGCAACGTTCGTCCCGCAAACCCGGATTCGAAGACGTGAAGGCCGAACTGCTGCGAGAGAGCTTGGCAGACTCGCACACCTCGCACACTGTTGCCGTGGGAATCCAGACGTGGCGAGAAGACCCCGATTCCGAACTGTCCGGGGACCACCGCGACGATGCCGCCACTGACGCCGCTCTTCGCGGGAATCCCGACGCGAAACGCCCACTCACCCGCGTAGTCGTACATGCCGCACGACAACATGATGCTGAGCAGATCCTTCACGAACTCGGCCTTTAGAGCTCGTTCGCCGGTGATGGGATTGACGCCACCGTTCGCCAGGGTCGCTCCCATGACCGCCAAGTCGTGGCAGGTCGTTAGGACGGAACACTGCTGGAAGTAGAGTTCCAGTGATTCCTCGATCCGGTCGCCTACCATGCCGAAATTCAGCATCAGGTGGGAGATCGCCCGGTTGCGATGACCGGTCGTCCGCTCGGACATGAAGATCGAATTATTGACGTAGACGGGATGCCCGACGTAGCGTGAGAACATCCCGAGCAGACGCGTAATTCGCTCGGAGTAATTCATCCCCTCCACGAGATCGGCAGTGGCGATGGCTCCGGCGTTCACCAGTGGATTGAAGGGGCGGTTGGTTTTCTCGTCGAGCACGATCGAGTTGAACGCCTCGCCTGTCGGCTCGACGTTGACCTTGGTCAAAACCTCTTCGCGACCGTGATCTTCGAGAGCCAGGCCGAATACAAACGGCTTGGAGACCGACTGCATGCTAAAGGACTGCTGATGGTCGCCCACCTCCACCACCTGCCCGTCTACGGAAACGATGCTGATCGCAAACCAATTGGGATCGGCCTTGGCCAGCTCAGGGATGTAGTCCGCGACAGTGCCATCATGCACATCGCGGTTCTTGTTGTGGAGTTCGTTCAGAATCTGACGGATCGGAGCGGCCGCAGACTTCAACCGGTTGACCAGAAAATCCAAGTCTGAACGGTTTGGCGTGGCATCCACGGTGAACATCCCTCGAATGAAAACGGCGTTGGCTGGTCGCGACGATGGAGATGACAAAGGCCGCACTATTGCATCAGCCGTGCGGCGATGTGTTTGAGTTCACTTGTCAGCGGATGGTCGGGATACCGAAGAGCGAACAGCCCGCTGCTCGCCAACTGAGCCATCTCGGAACTGAGCGGCAACATGGCCAGGACCGGAACCTTGAAGATCCCTTCGACCTGCTCACGCAGCAACTCGCGATCGACCGAACTCGGAATCTTGTTGATGACCATCAACATTTCTTGAACGTCCAGGCGGCGAGCCAATTCGACGGTCACCGCGGTCCCCTGAAAGTCCTGGTTGTCTGGTCGCATCACCAGTAGCAGCAGATCGGAGACGGCAATCGACAGCAGCGTCTCCTCATTGACTCCGGGATGGGTGTCGATAAGCAGGTAGCCGAGACGCAACTCCTCGACGACCTTGTGGATTCCGTCATTCAGCAGGCCGATGTCGTAACCCTCACGCAGGATTCTCGCAATTTCGCCGGTGCTCACGCTGGACGGGATTAGGAACAGCCGCGGCCGATCGGCGGACTCGTCAAAGCGACCGACAACGGAGGCGGTAACATCGTGCGCGGCCTTCTCGATGGGACAGCGGCCCCAGAGAAAATCGTTGAGGGCAAATTGGATGTCCGCTGGCTTGAGCGAGAAGATGACATGAATCCCGGGCGACTGAATATCGGTATCAATCACGCCCACACGGTGGCCGGCGCGAGTCAGCAACGCGGCCAAGTTGGCGGTCGTGTTGGACTTTCCCGTACCGCCGCGAAAAGAATGGATCGAGATGATCTTCGCCACCAGCGTCTCCTTAGAGCTATGTTGAACCTCGGGACTGTCTCAGTTTTTTGACGGTCTGGCTCAGGTTTTGGAAGTAAATCCCCGTTTCAATCTCGGCGACTTCACGCTGAAGTTGATCTCTGTCGAGATGCAAGATCGGACCAGTGTCTGGATCAAACATCAGAGTTTGCATTACATCGAACGGCTCGGCCTGAGCCTGGGCTTCGCGAAACTTCAAGTCGCAACCCCGCGTTCCAAGGCGAAAAATATCCCCTTCACGCAAACGGATTGTCTGTTTCCGTTTTCCACCAATGACAAGTTGTTGAGAGCTAATTGCGACCGCTTGCCAACCTTCCGTGTCACATGTCATGTACGCATGAGACCGTGACACATACGGATTGGCAATCACCACGTCGCTCTCGTCAGAGCGACCTATCAAAATTCGTTGCTTCTCTGAAAATGTCCACGTCTGGAGAGGCATCCCGGACGCGGAGTCGAGGAGTTCCAAAACAATCGAACCGAGAGAGACGTTTGAACCCTCTGACATCGTCGCCTCCAGTTAGACACAACCGACCTTACCGACTAATCGGGCCTGCAGAGAAAATGAGGGTAGCCGCGTTCGCCAGTACGCGGGCTTTTCTGTTCTTTTCCGCGCTCTAGCGAGTGCGGCTACTGCCCAAAATCTCTGCGGGACCACTTATTGCTGCAATTCGTGAGCCGATGGCATCAATGATGGA
This sequence comes from Planctomyces sp., assembly GCA_031375695.1. Taxonomy (GTDB): domain Bacteria; phylum Planctomycetota; class Planctomycetia; order Planctomycetales; family Planctomycetaceae; genus SXKJ01. Next base: position 19,382 of record JANMIF010000335.1, on the reverse strand, counting down.
ATTGGGGTCGCGTATCATCAAGATTCGGGCCGTGATTTCAAGCAACTACCGTCATTTGCGGTTAGGCGGAAGTTCGGCGGAGTAAACAATGCGAATAGGTTGATACGTCCATTTTTTCAAGGCGGCACATTTATTGGGCACGGCTGGCTAATTCATTGTCTTGGAAAAACCGTAGCCATCATTGACTAAAAAATGGAAACAGCCGTTTGAGTTCGTCGCCGCTTGGGCGGGTGCCGTATTCGCAGATCTCGAAGGCTTCGGCGAACTTCACCGCTCGGCCGCGGTCTTCGCCGTATAGGCGGATTAGGACTTCGCGATGTTTATTGGCCTCGGCACTTTGCCGAGCGGACCAACGCTCCCTGAGCCATGTTTTGCGGCCTGGCGAATCGGATTCGGGCGGGATGCCTCGGACGAGTTCTTCGCTGCCGTTCGCGCCTCCTTCGTAAGCCTGAGACGGGAGTTCGTGGATCGCGGCGAGCTTCGTTTCAAACACATCGTCCACCGATACGGCGATGTCGGGATCGAACGGATACGGCTTTCGGAAACCGTCACTGGAATAAAGAAAGACCGGGTTCTTCTTCAGTGGCGGGACGTCGGGGCAGAAGTATGGGACAGTGACCATGAACGCGGCGTCCTGGACCAGCACGCCGACGTAACGATGATCCGGGTGATAATCCCACGGTCGATGTGCTATCACGATGTCCGCCTGCCATTCGCGGATCAGCGTCATGATCAGCTTGCGATGTTCGAGCGTCGGCAACAGCTCACCGTCGTGAATATCGAGCACTTGCGATGTGACGCCGAGAATCTTCGCCGCCGCTTTGACCTCGGCCGTGCGTCGCTGAGCCAACGGGCCGCCAGCCATCTGCCAATGTCCGATGTCGCCATTCGTGACCGATACCAGCTTCACCTGATGTCCGAGCTTCGCCCACTTGGCTGATGTTCCACCGGTCTTGTATTCGGCGTCATCGGGATGTGCTCCGAACACAATGATCCGTAATTTGTCGTTGGGCTTCGGCTCATCGGCGAGTGCTGCCGCGAAGGCGAGTGAAATCATTGTGAAGAAAACAGCGACACGTCGTGACATGGGAGAGCTCCGTAAATGACGTTGTATTTTTGGTCGAAACAGTAATTGTCTTGCGCCAGAATCCGTAGCGCTGCGGTAGGTGATATAAATTGGAGGCTGGTGCGAGACGTTCCGTTACTCAGCCAAATTCTTCGGGAGTTGTCGGAAGGACATCGCTGGTGTCTAGCCTCTGCGTCAACCTTCATTCACGTCAGCACGTCTTTCACCGCGTGCATGTCTTCGTGAGCGATCGGTAGCGGCTGGCCGTGGTTGTCGTATTGGGTTTTGGCTGGGTCGATACCGAGCGCGGAGAACCAAGTGTGAAACAGATGGCCGATATCGTAGCCATCACCTTCGACGAACGTCCCTTGGGCGTTTGTCTTGCCGACAGTGAGGCCGCGCCGAACGCCTCTGCCGGACATTGCGAGCGACCAGGCTTCGGGGTAGTGGTCGCGACCGACGTGGCCGTTGATGCGCGGAGTGCGGCCGAACTCGGACATCGTGATCACCAGCACGTTGTCGAGCATTCCGCGATCGTGCAGGTCTTCGATCATTGATGCAAACGCCTGATCGTAGCGCGGCATCAGGCTGGCGTGGCCGTTGAAGTTGTCGCCGTGAGTGTCCCAGCCGTAGCTGGTCACTTTGACGAACGTCACGCCGGTCTCCAGCATCCGCCGAGCCAGCAGCATGTGCCGGCCAAATTCGTGATCACCGTAACGCTCGCGGTCGCGCGGATCGACTTGCGACAGATCGAACATCGCCCGCTGCTTCATCAACTCGCGAGCCGCATCAAAGATGTACCCGTTCGCCTCGGTCGCATCGGGCCGGCGGCGCAGGCGATACCGCTCATCCGCGTTTTTGCGAAGCGACTGCCGCAGTTCGTCGTCGGCATCGCTGATCGAATCGGGGAGCGAAAAATTTTCCGGCGGCTTGCCGTCGCCAAACGCGACCGCTCCGAACTGGGGACCGAGGAACCCGGCATCTTGATAAATGAATCCGCCGTTTCCCGGCTTGATCGACGCATACGCCGGCAACCCGGTCCCCTGCGATCCAATCAACTTCGCGACCGCCGACCCCAAGAACGGATACGTCACGCCCCGATTCTTTGGATCGCCTCGCTGAATACGTGGCACGCCCGCCGAATGTGAATTGTCCTGAGTGCTCATGCTACGAACGACGCACAGATGCTGCATGACCTTCGCCGTGCGCGGCATCAATTCGCAGATTCGGATTCCGGACACGGACGTCTCGATCGGCCGAAACGGCCCACCGAACTGCGAGTTCGGTTTCGGATCCCAGCTTTCATATTGAGACATCCCGCCATCAATCCAGACAAACAAAACCTGCTTCCGAGTTTGTTTCAACTCCTCGGCAATCGCTGCTCCGAACGGCAATCCGCTGACTGCGCCGGCCGCCGCCGTGACGCCGCTCAGCCAAGTTCGCCGAGACAGGCGATGTTCCCAAGGTTTGCAACGTGGATTCGGCATTAGTTGTTGGTCCTTGATGCTTTGTGTTTGGCAAAACGCCAAATACAAATAACAAAACTCAGACTCACTCTCGTTCGAACGAAAAATCCCAGAGCTCGGTTTCTTTGCCGCTGATTTTGACCTCACCGATGTGGTAGCTGCATTTGCCGAGCAGTTGCTCGGGGCGTTCGAAGTAAGGATCGAGGATTCCTTTGCTGGCGGAGTCAAGTTTGGTTTTTTCGGTGTGTGGTTGGAAGTGCGACAGGGCGACGACTCGATAAGTCCCCGGCTTCAGGTTGCCGACTTCAAAATTGCCGGCGTCATCGACGATCGCTACGTCACCGCCGACTGCTCGCAAACCAGCCGATGCGACTTTGCCGTCGTCGTCGGTATCGGCCGAGCGGAAACCGACAACGTTTAGTTTCGCTGTGCCCGTTCGCTGTTCCGGCATGAAAAGGACTCTTGCTCCGCGATCAGGGCGGCGTTCGCCCGCTTCGCTCAAGAACGTGATGCGGCCTCGCACCGACGGATCGTTCGAATGTCCTGCGAACGGGTCGCTGGAGTTCACGGTCGGCGGCTGGCCGATTGGCTTTGGTTCACCGTTTTGCAGACCGCCTAGCACGACGTTGTTCGCGGCCGGGTTGCGTTGCCAGTAACCGAATACGAACCCAATCCACATCGACAGTACTGACGCAGTGATGACCCACGGAATTGACACGCCTCGGCCGCGTTGTCCGTTTCCGTTCGATGTCGGATCGCGTTCGACTTGCGGCAGGTCGCCGAACGGATCGCGCGGCCTAGCCGATTGATTGGCCAGCGCGGCGAGTTCCTGCATCGTTGCCACCGGAGCTGGCTTATGCGGATCGTGCATTTCAAACGGGATCGGTTTCGCTGGCAACGGCGGTTCGACACTCATCGGAATCGGCGCGGGTGGAGGCACAACCGGTGGAGGCTTGCGTTCGTTCGGCGGCTTCGGCGTTTTCGATTCGTTGTCGATGACCGCGACCGCAACATCCGGTTCATAACTTCCCGCGACGCCGAGCGCGGCGAGTTCTTCGAGCGCATTTGCCAGCTTTGAATCGTGTTCCAGCCTGGCCTCGGGCACGGGAGCAACACGACCTTGCTCATCCGGCACGCGAATCGTCCGACCGCACGTCGGACAATCAACCAGCAACCCCGACTTCTTATGCGAGATGCCGAGAAACTGCCGACAGTGTTGACAGCGAAACTTGATGGGCACGAGGTACTTTCAAAATCTCAAATTGACTTGTCATCACCGTGCATGGCTTGCCAAGCCAACAGGCTGACGAGAGTGATGAAGTTGAATAGCCAGGCAACCAAAGTCACCGCGAGCACTCCCCAGACACCAGTTGCTGCCGAGCGATCGCCGAGCGACATCAAAATGGCGGCGGTCAGCAGCGCCAACAGCGAGACCAGCGTCAAAGCCGCTCCGGTCCAGAATGAGCGAGAGATCCAAATTCGCAGGTGATTCATAGTGGCGAACATCTTCCGGCCTCGAAAACTGCCGTCAAGGCGGGAGAGCGTGTCACTTCACGAAATTCGTTGAGTTGATTTGGTCAATCAAAATCCTCCACCGCCATCCCCGTGTTCGAAGTTGTTGACGGCGTATTTCGAATGGCCGCAGCCTTGGCAGCAAAGCCAATCGGATAAGCGCTGTTCGGCGTTGGCGGTTCCGCGCGTGGGCCACGGCGCAATCAGCCACATCACGGCCGGAAAATGGAAGTACGACTGCAAGTCTTTCTCCAGCTTCTTCGCGTTCTCGGTCACGCGAGCGATGCAGAGAGACAATCCCCAGCACGATCGCCAACCGGATTCCGGGTAGCGGACCGGCCAGCGCGACGACTCCCTTCTTCCAGCCAGCGACGTTGTACGCTTGGCCGGTGACAAATGCTCCGATTAACGGAATAAAAACATCTTCGGGTTGCAATCTCCGAATGCCTTCATCGGCAGCCAATGTCCCGCTTCGTGAAACAGCAGGATCGGCACGATCAACAACGGAAACTTCCAGTCCCAGTCCCACTTCGCTGCCCCCGCCCCGAAGAATACCGCCAGCGACACGACGAGCAGCAGAATCGTTCCCAGCCAACGGCCGCGCTTGGCTTGCTGACGACGGATTTCTTCGATCACGGGATCATGTGGTTCATGCACTTGGGGCTGACATCCCACGCGGCCAACTGCTATCACCCCGCTCAACAAGGAGGCTTCGCAGCATGGGTGTGCCTGTTTCGCAAATGTGGACTGTTGCCAGTTACGTCTTGAGCCAGAAACTCCGACGCGTGAAGCGGTATCCGCTCGTGTTGATGTTGGAGCCATTGTTTCGGTGCAATCTGGCATGCGCCGGTTGCGGAAAGATTCAGCATCCGGCCGAGGTGTTGCGAAAGCAGTTGACTCCCGATGAATGCTTCCAGGCCGCCGACGAATGCGGCGCTCCGATGGTTTCGATCCCCGGCGGCGAACCACTACTGCATCCGCAAATTGACGAGATCGTGCGCGGACTCGTTGCGCGAAAAAAATACGTCTATCTCTGCACGAACGCGCTGCTGCTCGAAAAGTGGCTGCCGCGATTCACACCGTCGAAATACTTGTCGTTCTCTGTGCATCTCGACGGGCCGCCGGAAGAGCACGATCTGGCGGTGTGCCGAGACGGAACCTACGACATCGCCGTGCGAGCCATTAAAGCCGCAATTGCCGCCGGCTTTCGAGTCACGACGAACTCCACGTTGTTCAATAACGCTGATCCCGCGCGATATCGCGAGTTCTTCGACACGCTGATGGACCTCGGTGTCGAAGGGATGATGATCTCGCCGGGCTATCCTTATGAAAAAGCGCCCGACCAAGAACATTTTCTGCACGCTCGCGAAACGGTTAGCCTGTTTCGTCGCGTGCTGAACGGAGCCAAGCGAAGTTGGCGATTCAATCAGTCGCCGTTGTTCCTGGAATTCCTGCGCGGTCGTTGGGAACTCGAATGCACGCCGTGGGGCAACCCAACCTACAACCTTTTCGGCTGGCAACGTCCATGCTATCTATTGAACGAAGGCTACGCCGCCAGCTTCCAAGAACTACTCAACACAACCGAGTGGTCCCACTACGGCCGAGCTAGCGGCAACCCCAAATGCTCTGACTGCATGGTTCACTGCGGTTACGAACCGACCGCCGTCGCCGAAACGTTTGGATCGCTGCGCGGCCTGCTGGCCGTCGCGCGAATCGTACTGTTTGGCTCACCGCGAGATCGCGATGTGGAACTCACACCTCCGCCCGTTCCGCAACCGCACTTCTCCGAATCACGCGAGCGACTGGCTGTTGAACTACCCGTGTTGAACTGACATTTGTTCGGTGGCTTTATCGGTACGGAAGCGGTGCCGAATTCTAAGCGTCGTTTCTCGATGTCAACACACGCCGAAGCGGCGTCATCGTGTGTTTTCTGATCGGAAGCGAGCGAACGGTCTCACTTGTGGCAATTTTGCGATGACGATCCTTCAGACGCAGAAAGGGAGTCTCCACAATCCAATAGGAAGCGAGCGCCGCCAACGCCGTGAGAACGAGATTCTGCGGATAAGCGGTCACCCAGCTTTCTCGAAGAGGATTCAAGAAGAGTTGTTGCCACAGATACAAACTGTAAGAGCCGACACCGATCGTTGAGATGGCTCGGCCATTGAGCCACTTCGGTGAACTTCGGGCAGCGGTCCAGACGAGCAGGGCAATACAAACGCCGTTCAGCAAAAAGGCAATTCCCACAGTCCACTTGGCGGAGAGGCGTGAGGCGGCCAGCGAGACGACAAGTACGAGCAAAATGGCTGGCCACCAAGCCGTCATCCGGTCCAGCCGGTCGCGACAAGCTCTTTGTCGTGCGCCGAAAGCCAATAGACAACCGAGTGCGATCGTGTCGAGACGTGTGAACGTCCAATTCTCCGACATTGGAGTCCATTCCGGGAAAGCAAGGAGCACGATCCAGCGTGCGACAAAACAGAAAGCGATGCAGATCGCCAATTGTGCGACGTGCCATTTCCGTGGCGTCATGACAAACGCCAGCGGCCACAGCAAATAAAAATGTTCTTCGATGGACAGCGACCAAACGTGACCCAACTCCCACGCAGGACGATGCACGAAGTTTATGGTCATCGTGATTGCCGCGAACCAATCTCGCGGAGCGAGATGACTCGCGTCCAGCAACTGCATGGCCACGACCGCCAGCAACAAAGTGACATAGGCGGGCGCGACTCGCAGCAATCGCCGCCAATAGAACACTGTCAGATTCAATTCGCCCGTGCGGTCCTGTTCTCGCAGCATCAAAGTGGTGATGAGAAAGCCGCTGAGAACAAAGAACACCTCCACGCCGATCGCACCAGCTTTTCCGATCCCGTGCAGCAGGGGAATGTCGGGAAAATCTTTCGTTAGACAAGCATGGTTCAGCAAGACGAGGACGACGGCAACCGCTCGTAGCCCGTCGAGTGAAGGGATTCGGGCTCGGCCAATCCAGTCGGGTTTCAGACCTGTTTCCATGCTGTTCGTCATCTCGAATGACCGCCTTCACCGGAATTATTCATCGAACTGATCAGCCGGAACGCGCTTGTGTTCGGTTTTTCAGAAACCAGCGCTTAGCGCCGCATGACTGATGAAAAATCCGGGTTCAACACCTTCCTTTAGCCCGTAAGTCGATGACCAACGAATCGAATCCGAGCCGAGCAGATAGTGGGCGATCTCTGTCATGCCGATCGTGCCGATTTCTCCAAAGATTCACTTCTGGCTCAACCCGTCCGGTTGGGCAAACCGATCCGATCGGATGCCGGAAGCCGGATTGACTTCCAAAAGTTGGTTGATATGTTGTCTCCTACGACTCCGAAGTCTAAGCTCTGCTGGTTTTAGAGTTGTTCCCTCCAATGTGCCCACAACAATCTTTCCGCAGTTTTCCGTGACTCGCACCTTTGGGGTGAGCCGCGATTCCCTCCCGATCACCTTGGTCTCGGATGGCCAGGCGACAACGAACTCCATCATTACGAGGAGCCTTCCATGAGGATGTCCCGACTGTTTGCGGTGGCGGCTGCGAGTGCGTTCGCAGCCTTTTCTTCGGCATCGGCTGAGCCGGCCAAACCCAAGGGATTGGGTGATCCAGGTCAGCTTGCGGCTCTGAAAATTGAGCCGACGGTCGAGGGGAAACCGATCACGCTACGAAGCCGCGACGCTCGGCAGCAGGTCTATGTGACGGGGAGTTATTCCAGCGGGCAGCTTCGCGATCACAGCCGCAAGGTGCAGTACTCGGTGGAGCCAGCGGGGATCGTCAACGTCGATGCGACCGGGCTGGTGACACCGATCAAGGACGGTGACGCGACCCTCAAGATTGCCGGCAACGGGCTGAATGCGTCGGCCGCGATTCATGTCGAAGGGGTCGAGAAGCAGATCCCGATGAATTTCAAGAACCAAATTGTTCCGATCTTCACGAAACTCGGTTGCAATAGCGGCGGATGTCACGGAAAAGCGTCGGGGCAGAACGGTTTCAAGCTGTCACTGCTCGGCTTCTACCCAGATGAAGATCACGAATTCCTCGTCAAGGAAAACCGCGGACGCCGCCTGTTCCCGACCTCGCCCGGCGAGAGCCTGCTGTTGCAGAAGGCAACTGGCCGCTCTCCGCACGGTGGCGGCAAGCGCATGGACGTGGACAGCTATGAGTTCCGCTTGATCTCCCGCTGGATCGAACAAGGGATGCCGTATGGCTTGGACACGGACGCGTATGTCACCGGCATCAAGTGCCTCCCCGAAGGTCGCATCATGGATCGTGGTGCAGATCAGCAGATCACGGTGATGGCGGTGTACTCTGACGGTACGACCGAAGACGTGACTCGCATGGCTTTGTTTGAAGCCAACGACACCGAAATGGCCGAAGCCACAAACACCGGCATGATCAAGACACTCGACCTTGCCGGTGAAGTGGCGATCATGGCTCGATATCAAGGGACCGTTTCGACATTCCGCGCCACGGTTCCGCTCGGTGCTGAGATCGCCGCGATCCCGCCTTCGAAGGGTTTCATTGACGACGCGGTGTTCGGCAAGCTGAAGGTGCTTGGTATCCCGCCGTCGCCAGTTGCCGACGATGCGACGTTTCTCCGCCGCGTGTCGATCGACGTCGCTGGGACGTTGCCGACTGACGAGCAAGTCCGAGCGTTCATCGCCGACACCGATCCAGCCAAGCGAGACAAGCTGATCGACCGATTGCTCGATTCGCCCGACTATGCCGACTACTTCGCGAACAAGTGGAACCTTGTCTTGCGAAACAAGAACCGCGCCCCGGACGACTCGGCGGCGACTTACGGCTTCTATCAATGGATTTGGTCCAGCTTGTACGAGAACAAGCCATATGACCAATTCGTCCGCGAAGTACTGACCGCCTCGGGCGACTCCACCTCGAACCCGGCGGTTGTCTGGTTCCGTGAAGTCGATGAGAATAACGAACAAGTCGAGGACACGGCTCAATTGTTCCTCGGCCTACGAATTCAGTGTGCCCGCTGCCATCATCATCCGTTCGAGAAGTGGAGCCAGAACGACTACTATGGTTTCAGTGCGTTCTTCAGCCGCGTCGGCAAGAAGGCCATTTTCGAACCTGGTATGACCAAGGCGACTCGCGATAAGCGCGTATTCCACAACGAAGGATTGGCTCAAGCCACGAACCCGCGGTCGGGCAAGGCGCTCAAGCCGACCGGACTCGGCACGCCGGAACTAGAGATTGCTCAAGATCGTGATCCGCGGCAATTCTTGGCCGATTGGATGGCCGACAAAAAGAATCCCTTCTTCGCCAAGTCGGTCGTCAACCGTTACTGGAAGCACTTCTTCGATCGCGGCATCGTCGAACCCGAAGACGACATGCGGGAAACGAATCCGCCATCGAATCCGGAACTCATCAACAAACTGGCCGCTGGCTTCATCGAAAGCGGCTTCAATCTGAAGTGGCTCGTGAAGACGATCACCTCGTCGAACACGTACCAACTCAGCTCGCTGCCGAACGATTACAACCTGAAGGACAAGCAAAACTTCTCACGCTACTACCCAAAGCGATTGACCGCCGAAGTGCTGTACGACGGCTTTCACCGAGTCACCGCGACCACGCAAGCCTTCGGCCCGCTGCCAGCCGGCACGAAAGCCGTGCAGTTGCCGGATGCTTCGATCGGCCCGTACTTCCTGAAGGTCTTCGGCCAGCCGCAAGGTGACACCGCGTGCGAATGCGAACGCTCGCAAGAAGCGAATCTCGCGCAGAGCTTGCACCTGCTCAACAGCAGCGAGGTCCAAGACAAGATTGCCAACGCCAACGGCCGAGCGACCTTGATGGCCAACGACAAAGCCCGGGCTCACGATGACAAAATCAAAGAGCTATACCGCTGGGTCTACTCGCGTGAACCAAACGCCGACGAACTAAAAATCGCCTTGGCCCACATCGCCAAGCACGAAGCCAATCCCAAGATCGCCTACGAAGACATTCTGTGGGCACTCATCAATACGAAGGAGTTTTTGTTCAACCACTAAACTCGCGAGACAAGCCGCAAAGTGAGTGGCAGGACGTTGTTTGGCTTTGTTCAAATTTCATCGTGACTTGTCGTTGTTGGGAGTCGCCGGTTGTGGACGGACAAGGAATGTCAGCGTCTGTTCGTCGCTTCGTTTAAGGTTTTCGTCTCCCCGTTCGCATCTTGTCTGGTTTCGCATCGTTGAACCGTTCGACGTCTGAAAATGGCGATGTTGAATTTGTCCGGTTGTTTGGCGGCGGCCCAGCGGCTTCGCCAGAATCTCGCTGACGGAGTCAGAGACACTTGACGGAAGGTTGCCTCGCTCGCCTCAATACCCTCACGAAATCACTCGTCCCACGCGCCGCGTGAGACAAGCCCCGCCTCAAATTAAATGAGAGTTGCCATGACTCGCACTTTGGCTTTTGTGACTGCCACGGCCTTGTTCGGATCGACCGCAGTTTTTGCACAGCTTCCGCAAGCAAGATTGTTTTCGGTGTTTCCGCCGGGAGTACAAGCGGGGGCATCGGTTGATGTCACGTTGTCGAACGGGACCGACCTTGATGAATCGACGAACTTGATCACCAATCATCCGGGGATCAAAGCCATTCTGAAGGTGACTGAAGCGAACGGGGTCAAAACGCCGGTGGCGAATACGTTTGTCATCACGGCCGATGCGAACGTACCGCCGGGAATTTATGAGGTGCGATCACAAGGCCGATTCGGCGTCAGCAATCCGCGAAGCTTCGTGGTTGGCGGGATGAAAGAGATTGCCGAGATCGAACCGAACAACGCTCGCGAACAGGCGACACCCGTTGAGTTGAATTCGACGGTCAACGGCCGGACCGATGGCAATGCTTATGACTTTTTTAAACTCACCGGCAAAGCAGGACAGCGAGTGATCTGTATTTGCCAAGCCGGGCGAATCGATTCTAAGTTGAAATCTGTCCTGGAACTTTATGACGCCAGTGGACTGATTCCGCCGCCAGCGGCTGGTGCGCCAGCCACCCCAACTCCGCAGACGATTCTGAGCGGTCGTCGCCTCGCGATCGCGAAAGGTGCGACCCGACGAGATGCTGTGTTGGACGTGACTCTGCCGGCAGACGGCGATTATTTCTTGAAGCTTATCGACTCGGTTTATGCCGGGGGCAACGATCATTTTTATCGGCTGACGATCACGACCGGGCCATACATTGATTTCGCATTGCCTCCCGCTGGAGTCGCCGGGTCGATGACGCAGGTCACGTTGTTCGGACGCAATCTGCCGGGCGGGCAACCAGCGGGGGTCAGCGTTGATGGTCGGCCACTTGAAAAGGTCGCCGTCACGGTCGCCGTGCCGGGTGATGCTGAAAACCTCCCGCTTACGGACAACCTCGGCGCTCATCAAGGGGTGGTCGACAGCTTCAGCTATGTTTGGAACACGCCCGCCGGAAATGCAAACCCGGTCACGTTGCAGCTCGCATCAACGACAGTCGGACTCGAACAAGAGCCGAACGATCAACCGGCTCAAGCGAACAAGCTCACGATCCCGACCGAAGTGGCTGGACAGTTTCAGGCTCGCGGCGACATCGACTTCTTCACATTCGACGCGAAAGTCGGCGAAGTCTATTGGATCGAAGCGTTCGGCGACCGAGCCGGTTCCCTAGCCGATCCGAACATCGCTTTAGACCGGATCATTAAGGACGACAAAGGGGTCGAGACCGTGCAGCGGATCACGGCTCAGGACGATACCGGGACGAACCTAGTGCCGAACGTATTCGAGACCTTCAGCGACGATCCGGCGTTTCAATTTGTCGTCCCTGCCGACGGGACGTATCGCGTCTCGATTCGCGACCGATTCTTTGAATCGCGAGGCGATGCGCGGCTCGTGTATCGACTGGCGATTCGCAAAGAGGCTCCCGACTTTCGAGTCGTCGTACTGCCAGAAGCTCCACTCGCCGACAACAACGTGGCAGTCAGCACTTATCCATCGAATCTCCGCAAGGGGGAAAATTATTCGGCGCGTGTGATCGCTTTCCGCCGCGACGGCTACAACGGCACGATCGACATCGCCGCCGAAGGGTTGCCCGCCGGGATCACTTGCAAAGGGACGAGCATCGGTCCCGGTCAGAATGCTTCGACGCTCGTCTTCACCGCCGCCGAAGATGCCGCCGACGGCACGTTTGCGTTTGCGAAGATCACGGGCAAAGCGCGCGTCGAAGACAATGCGAAAGTCAAAACGGTCGCCGATTCAAAGGCCGCATTGAAGGCCGCAAACGACGCACTGCCGAAGACTCAGGCTGATGCGACGAAGGCTGCTGACGACGAGAAGAAACTGGTTGATCCACGCAAAGCGGCGGAAACGAAATTCGCCGCCGATGCCGATGCCGCGAAGAAGGCCGCCGATGCAAAAGTTATTGTTGACAAGAAAGTGGTCGACACGACCGCCGCTCACAAAGCCGCGACCGATAAACTCGCTGCGGCCAAAGTAGAACTCGACAAGAACAAAGACAGCCAAGACCTGAAGAACGCCGTCGCCGCCGCAGAAAAAGTCGTCGCCGATGCTGATGTCGTCGCGAAAGCCGCCGCTCAGGAAAAGGTCGTTGCCGACAAAGCTGCGATCGACACGGCCAACGTCTCGAAGACCAGCGAAACCGCCAAGAACAAAGCGGTCGCCGATCACGACGCCTCGACCGCAAAGCTCAAAACAGCGAACGATGCGCTCGCCGCCGCTCAGAAGAAAATTGCCGACAGTGATGCCGCTGTGAAAGCAGCGATCGCCGCTCAGGTCGCCGCCGCTCGTGACGTCACACATGTAGCTCGCGCGGCGACAACCGTTTGGGACGGTACGGCGGCAATCGGTGCGGTCTCGCGACTCTCGCGAGGCTTCGGCATCGGCATCACTCCGGAAACGTATCCATTCCAAGCCACGACCGACGTCTTCAAGGTCGAGGCCAATCACAATCGGCAAATCCTCGTGCCAGTTAAACTCGCCAAGCGAAACGGCTTCGATGAAAACGTCACCCTGACGTTCGTCGGCACGCCGCAGAATGCTCAAGTCGAAAACAAGCCGATCAACAAAGGGGCGGCCGACGGGGTGTATCGCATCTTCATTCCGAACAACGTCCCGGTTGGCACTTACACGCTATACCTCAAAGGCACCGCGACCGTTCAATATCGCCGCCGCCCCGAACTCGCCGACAAAGCCAAGGTCGAGTTCGATCAATCAGTCGTCGCCGCGACTCAAGCGACCGAAGCGTTCACGAAAGCCAACACCGAAAAAGAGGCTGCCACCAAGAAAGCCACAGAAGCCGACGCCGCGTTCAAGAAGGCAACCGCTGACAAAGACGCCGCCACCAAGAAAGTCGCCGAAACAACTGAGGCCGTGAAGAAAACGACCGAAGCCAAGGACAAAGCCACAACCGACGCCGACAAAGAAGCGACCGCGAAAGCTCTGACCGTCGTTCAAGAAGAAGCCAAGAAAGCGGCCGACGCACTCGTCATCGCCGACAAAGCTCTGGCCGATTCCGATGCCGCGAACAAAGCCGCGATCGTCGCGAAAACGAAAGCCGACGCCGACGCCCTCGCCGCTGACACCGCGAACAAAGCGGCTACTGCCAACAAAACTGCGAAGGAAAAAGTTCTTACCGACACCAACACCGCGACGAAAGCCAACGCCGTTGCGCTCTTCGCCGCCTCAACTCCAATCGTCATCACCGTGAAACCGAACGCCGTCAATGTCACGACCGCGCCGGCCAACGCCGGTGCCGTCAAACGTGGCGACAAGGTCGAAGTCAAAGTCACGATCCAACGAGTCAACGGTTTCACTGGTCCCGCGACCCTTGAACTGGTTTCGCCGCCGGGCGCGACGGGACTCGCCGCAGAAAAGGTCACAATCCCCGCCGACAAAGCCGAAGGGACTTTGGTCATCACCGCCACTGCCGACGCCACCGAAGGCCAAATCGCCAACGCCGTCATCAGAGCCTCCGCTGACTTCGACGGAGCCGTCGCAGCGTCGGACGGGGCTGTCGCTATCAACGTCACAAAATGATGGAAAGTGTTTTTAGAAACTAAGCGAGCAGATCATGGCTTATGGCGAGATCGTCAACTTCATCGCTCGTGGCGCGAGCACGAAACAGGTCGCGGACTATGAAATGTCACCAAGATCGAAAGAGTTTGTCGCTGGGATGATTCAGAAGAAGATGACGATTGGTCTCACGCCGGAAGAGTCGTCTGACCTGGATTATTACGTTCAGATTGAACAACTGATGCTCTTGGCCAAGGAACGAGCCAGAGCGTTGTACATGTCACAAGTTTGAAACTTCCTGCCCCAAACCCGCCACTTCAATTACTTCCGATTTGAAAGAGTTTGCCATGCGTCCATTCACCCTGCTGTTGATCGGTGGTTTTGCACTTGCGAGTGCGTCGAGTCTCTTTGCTCAAGAAGCCAAGCCACTTGCTGGGGCGATCACGCCCGAAGCGGTCAACCTGGGGCGGCCGGTTGATTTCGACAAAGACATCGTGCCGATCCTCGAAAACAACTGCATTGCCTGCCACAATCTGGGTCAGGCGGAGAGCAAGCTCAATCTGGAGAAGCTCGACGCAATACTGAAAGGCGGCAAACGCGGGCCGTCGATTGTGCCGAAAGACCCGGAGAAGAGTTTGCTTTATCAGGTCGCCGCACGAGCTAAAGGGCCGGCGATGCCGCCGCTGCCGAACAAGGTCGATGCCAAATCGCTCACCCCGAAAGAACTCGGCATCCTGAAACAGTGGATCGTCGAAGGAGCCTCCGGGGGCATGGGAGGGATGAAGGATCAGGTCAATTGGCAACCTGTGCCGGTAACGGCGAAGGCGATCTATTCAGTCGCGATGGCTCCGTGGGGCCGATACGTCGCGGCTGGTCGAGCCAACCAAATCCTGATGCTCGATGTCGAAACAGGCGACGAAATTGGTCGATTGGTCGATCCGAATCTCAACGCGATTCAACACAATGGCAAGCCGATGTATCCGAATGGAGCCGCTCATCGCGACTTCGTTCATTCGCTGGCGTTCAGCCCGGACGGATTGACGCTCGCGTCGGGCGGTTATCGCACGGTGAAGCTGTGGCAACGTCCGGCCAGCGCGAAGGTTCGCGAGATCGCGGTCGGCGCTGTGATTACCAGCGTGGCGGTCAGCCCGAACGGACAACTTCTCGCGACGGCCGGAGCCGATAACGCGATCAAATTGTGGAATGTCGTGGACGGAGCGGCTGGCAAAGTGCTCGCCGGACACGCGGCGGCAGTTCACAGTCTCGCGTTCAGCGCGGATGGGACGAAACTCGCATCGGCCAGCGAAGACAAGACGATCCGCATTTGGACGGTGGCCGACGGAACCGAAGCCAACAAGATCGAATCGCCTGCCCCAGCGAAGGCAGTCACATTCAATGCCGACGGGACGAAAGTCATCGTCGGCCAAGCGGACAACATCATTCGCCTGTGGGCGATCCCGGCGGCGGCTCCGTTCGCGCCAGAAAAGGAAATCAAAGGTCACACTGGCTCGATCAATTCGATTGCACTTGTTGTCGGCGGAGCTCAGATTCTGTCGGGCAGCGAAGATGCGACCGCACGAGTTTGGGATCTTGCCAGCGGCAATCAAGTTCGAGCGTTTGCTCATGGCGGCCCGGTCAACTCGGTGGCCGTCCGAGCCGACGGATTGTTCGTAGCCACAAGCAGCCCGAACAACATCGCCAAACTCTGGAACAATCAGACCGGTGCGCAGGTCGCCGAACTCAAGGGCGATCTGAACTTGAACCGAGCCGTCGTCGAACGAACCGACGATCAAAAGGTCGCTCAGCAGTTCAAGGCTCTCGCCGATGCTTCCTTCAAGGCGGCCGAGACCAATCAAAAGGAACGTGACGAAGCAGTCAAGAAGGCGGCCGAAGCCAAAGTCAACGCCGACAAAGCGGTCGTCGAACAAGACCCGAAAGTGAAAGAAGCGGTCGCGAAGGCCGAAGTCGCCAAGAAAGCGGCCGACGAAAAGAAAGATGACGCGGCTCTCGCGAAAGCTTCAACGGACGCCGCAGCCGAAGTCACGAAGCAGCAAGACGAATTGAAGAAGCGAACGGATGCTGTCGCCTCCGCCATGCGAGCGATCACGCTGGCCGAAACGGCAGCGAAATCAGCGGCCGAACAAATCGCCGCTGCGAAAGTTCAGCAAGACGCGATGACCGCCGCAGTCACGCAAGCCGATACGACCGTGAAGGCCGCGACTGATGCTGATGCCGCCGGACTAAAACCGGTTCGCGGAGTCGCCTTCTCGGCCGACGGCAAGCGGCTCTTCACATCCGCCGACGACAACCTCGTCCACGTTTGGGACAGCACGCTCGGCAAGGCGATCGAAGTTTATACCGGTCACAAAGCGGCCGTCGGATCAATCGCCACGGCCCCGAACGGTGTTGTCGTTTCCGGCTCGGCGGACCAAACCGTGACGATCTGGACTTCAATTCCGACTTGGTCTCTGATCGGACAACTTGGCCCGAAGAAAGAGACTCCACTCGATTTCGCTGGCTCTCCATTCGCCTCTCGCGTCTTGAGTCTCGCCTTTAGCCGCGACGGTAAATGGCTGGCGACTGGCGGCGGCGAAGCGTCTCGCAGCGGAGAACTCATCATTTGGGATGTCGCCACGCAAACGCAGGCCAAGGAATTCAAAGACGCTCATAGCGACACCGTCATGAGCATCGAGTTCAGCCGCGACGGAAAATACCTCGTCAGCGGAGCCGCCGACAAATTCGTGAAGCTGTGGGATTTCAACGCCACCAAGTTGATCAAGTCATTCGAGGGTCACACGCATCACGTCCTGGGCGTCTCAATCAAGAGCGACAACAGCCTGATCGCGAGTGCCGGTGCGGACAACGCGATCAAAATCTGGAACGTCGAAACCGGCGAACAAGCTCGGACAATTCCTGGCTACACGAAGCAAGTCACCTCGATTCGCTTCCTGGGCGTAACCGACAACGTGATCAGTTGCGGCGGCGACAAGACGGTGCGCTATCACAACGCCGCCAACGGCAGCCAACCGCGTGCCTTCGCCGGCGGCACCGACTTCATGTACTGCGCCGCCGCCAGCCGCGACGAACAAATCGTCGTCGCCGCCGGCGAAGACGGAGTCCTGCGAGTCTGGAACGGCACCAACGCGGCCGTCATCCGCCAATTCGACCCGCCGAAGCCACCGGACGCGAGCACGCAAGCTGCTGCGAAGTAATGAACTAAAATCGGCGATCGGCTCGCGTCCAACGGCCGGACGAAAGCCGTTGGCAGAAAGCCGATTTCATTTTCCTTTGACACACGAACGCGGTTCGACGAATCACATTCCTGTTGTTGTGTTCGTGAGACGGCGACAAAATGCGGCCATGAAAACGATCTCGATTCGAGAATTGCACGAAGAAACGGATCAGTGGGTCCGTCAGGCCGCTCAGTTCGAGGAAAATCTAGTGACTGACAGCGGCAAGTCCGTTGCCAAACTCTTGCCCATGAACGAACCGCCAAGACGTTTGTCGTTCAAGGACTGGCAGCCCAGTCCGGAATACGCTGCCATCATGCACCGGCCGATTGGTGGAGCGGATAGCACTCAGATCATTTCCGAGGATCGCGACCGGACATGATCTACTTCGATTCCGCCTACGTCGCGAAGTTCTACCTCAACGAACCAGGCCACGAGGCAGTTCGGTCCTGTGCAATCGCGGCGGGGGATGTCGCAACCCGTGAATTGGCGTTGGTGGAGGTGAGCGCTGTTTTCACCGCAAGCTGCGCGAAGATTTTCTCACACCGGATGAGGCGGCAATTTTCTTCGCGGAATTTGACCGCGACGTGCAGCAAGGACTCTGGAAGCTGCTCCCGCTGAATTCCGAGTTGCTCGAACAAGTTGCCGGCGCTTACCAGACGTTGCCAGCGTCAGTCTTCCTCCGTTCCGCCGATGCTCTGCACTTGATTTGCGCCCGCGAGCATGGATTCACGGAAATCCACTCGAAAGATCGGCACCTTCTGACCGCTGCCCCACATTTCGGACTGAAAGGGGTGGACGTGATTTCGAGCACGCATCCGTGAAGCCTGAGTCTCGTGCTCTATAGTTTTGCGCGTCACGTTCCACTCGTCGCTGGCGAAGGCCGCGCGGTTCGTCGATGCCACACGGCGAGATTCCTTGCCGGGAGTGATCGCACACATGACGTCGTTCGTAGTTCCGCATTTAGGCGGCACAAAACGGCGATCACCGCCTAAAGGCGGAACAACGAACTTGAAACTTTGGACGAAACACATCTCCGGTCACACGCCCGCTGGCCAACGAGCCACGTAGCCGAATTCGTGAGAATTCGGATTCGATCAGCGACCGTCCGAACTCTCACGAGTTCGGCTACATGCTGAAAAGCTTAGGCCACCTGCCGGAGGACACACGCGGCATCCTCTCCAACTGCACCTGTCTGGGCGAAGGGGTCGATGTTCCGGTGTTCGACGGCGTGGCGTTCATGGACCTCAAGCGGTCGATGGTGGACATCATCCAGGCGGTCGGCCGAGTGATCCGCAAAGCCGCCGGCAAGCCGCTCGGCACGATCGTGATTCCGGTCTTCATCGACGAGTCCGAAGATGCCGACCACGTCCTCTCACAATCCGCCTTCAAGCCAGTCCGGCAAGTGCTCAAGGCCCTGCGAGCACATGACCGTCGCCTGGCCGACGAACTCGTCGGTGGCGAAGGCCACACGGCGAGAGTCCTTGCCGGCAGTGATCCTGCACCTGAGGCAGTCGGTCCAGCCCTCGGAAAACTTTGGACGAAACGCTTCACGCGTCCTCCAATCACTACCTTGGTCGTTTCGTGATTCAACTGCTGGCCGAAACGAGTTCGCTAAGTTGCGTGTCGACAAAGTGCCGGATTTCGTCGCGGACTCGGCGGTAGTGGCCGAGTGCCTCTTCTTCGTTGGCGGCAGACTTCGCCAGTTTGGGCGGATCGTCGAAGCCGGCATGTACAACCTTCGTCCGCTGGTTGAAGGCCGGACAATGTTCGTCGGCATGACCACAGACAGTGATAACGAGATCGAACAGCACGTCGGACAATCTGGTCACCAGCTTCGACGATTGTGACGTGATGTCGATGCCCGCCTCACGCATGTCTCGGACGGCGTTCTGATTCATTCCGTGTGTCTCAATGCCCGCTGTGTACGGCTCGATCCGTTCGCTGAGCAGCGCTCGCGCCCAGCCTTCGGCCATTTGACTGCGGCACGAATTCCCGGTGCAGAGAAACAAGACTTTCGGCTTCATGGTTTCGTAGTGCTCCAAGGTTGCGTTACGTCAGTGAGGTCAGGCGAGCGTTGGGCTTCATTAACTCTTGCAGGTGCGTGAC
>JANMIF010000278.1:0-2903 GCA_031375695.1 Planctomyces sp. | reverse complement strand
GGCGAGCGTGGCTACTGGTATTCGAAATCATTTCGATTCTCGTTTGGCCTTCTGAATCAACGACGCGACGAGTCCTTCCGTTGTGCCGTAAACGACGAGGTATCGTCCGTCGGGCAAGACCGTCAGCGATGGATCCGTCGGTTGGTTTGCGTGACTGGAGATTTGCAGAGGTGTTCCGGGCTGGCCGGTGGCGTCGAACTCGCGCAGATAGACCCCGCGGCTCTGTCCCATCACTGTGACGATTGAGCCATTGGGCTGCGGCACGGCGCTGCCTGCGTGATACGATATTGCCGGTGGTGGTGAGAGTTCACCCACCGGTTGCCATTTCTCCGATCGCTGCCGCCGCCAGAGCATCGACGTGACGCCGTTGATCTGGCGGCCCGCGAAGTTGTCCACGAGCAACAAGTCATTGTTAGCCGCGACGCTCAGGTGGTAGGTCTTGCCGCTATAAGTGAGGTTGTCTTTGCCGCCGTCCACCGTGTGGAGGATCGAATCGGTTTTCCATGTCACGGAGTCATCGCTGTGGAGCACATAGCCTTGGACGGCCAACCAGAACTCATTGCGTTGATCGATCGCGAAGCCAAACGAGATCACATTCGATGAGCGCCAATTAAACATCGCCGTCGCGGTCGTTTCGGGAAGTGCGATTTGACGCGGGAAACTCCAATCGACGCCGTTGGGTGACGACGCGATCCATAATCGGCGGTCTGACGCTTTTTCCTTTCCACGAGTTGAAACCCAAACCAGCCAGAACGTGCCGTGGCGATCCTGTTGCAGAATCGGATACGCGTCGAATGTAAAGGATGAGACCGGCAAGCGACGTGGCGGCGTCCAGCTCACGCCATCGAGCGACGTCGCGCAAAAGAGGTCGGCTTGCTGATTTTTCTGCATGATCGAGTTAGCGGGCATGGAGTCGTCCCACAACAGCCAAATGCGTCCGCTGTGGTCGATCAACAACTGTGTCTGGCATCCGGACGGAGCAATCTTTTCTCGCGTGAGTGTTTCCAGATCGGCGTTAAGAAAAACATGAGTCCCACGATGAGGCTCGATCTTGATTGTTGTCGAACGATGACGCCCGTCATCCCAGCGAGCTTCGACTTCGTAGGTTCCCGGTTCGAGATCACTCACTCCCACACCGCCGCTCGTCGAACGCAGCCGTTTCTCTCCATTCAAATAAAGATCCGCGACAGGAGGCTCTAAGGACACCTGAATCCAGGCTCTGCGTTTCACGACCGGCGGATTGCCGGACCACTTTCGCAATTGAAAACGGAGCTTGTACCTATCGGTGAAGTGGATGTAGGTCTTCATGGCGCGAACGCCGGGGGGGATCGGCTTCGTATGCCATTCACCATCCGGCGGAACTTTTTCGTAGTGGCTCAATAAGTCGTCGCAGCCCACTCCCATGAAGTCAATTTGAGCGTTCTTGCCATCCAGGAGTTTTGGTTTTTCAGAACTGTGCGGAGAGAGCGAGTACTCCACCTTCGCGATTTCGTAGTCCGGTGGTGCCAGCCAACACGAAGGTTTGTCCGGCGCGTAGCCGTGCGTCGGTTTCGTGTTCTGATCGATCTCCGCTCCGGCAGCGGGGAGTAGGTAAAACGAATGGGGGACACCCGGCACAAAGAAGTTCGCATCACGGTTCTCTCGCATCAGTTGCCAGTACAAGCCGGGATAATGGCGGTCGACCTTCGCGTTCAATCCA
Source organism: Planctomyces sp. (assembly GCA_031375695.1). Taxonomy (GTDB): domain Bacteria; phylum Planctomycetota; class Planctomycetia; order Planctomycetales; family Planctomycetaceae; genus SXKJ01. The sequence continues at coordinate 1,204 of JANMIF010000278.1, read as the reverse complement.
GACCAAGCCGCCCCGCCGGTCAGCGCCAAACCGTGAGTCCAAGTGAAGCGGGAAATCTGTGAATACAGTTTCGCTGCGTCGTCAGTCTTGCCCTCACGAAGTCGGCGGCGAGCCAGCCGCTCCAGCGATTCCAAGTAGGCTTCGTGTTGGCGGAAGACTTCCGAAACCTTCTGCATGCCACCGAAGGAGGCCCAGCCTTCATAAATCGGCGGAGGTGGATCGGTGATGCGGAAGGGAACGTCGTAGGCCGCGTGTCGTTTCAAGATGCGTTGGAAGACCGCCTCGACACGCTGGTCGTCATCAAACGCGATCTCCAGAAGATTCGCCATCTTGAAGTATTCCGAGTCGGGCAGCAGATCCTTTTGATCGAGTTCGATCAGCCGCTCGTATTCCACCAACGAGTGCTCCGGATCGCCGATCTCGAAGTACAACTGGGCGACTCGCGCGCCGGCCATCAAGTACGCCGGGTCCGCCTTGCGAGCCAAGCGAGCTTCCCCCAACGCGTCGTACCACAAGCCCCGATCGAACAACTCCAGACAACGCGCGTAATGCTCGAACGCAGGGAGCGATCGCGTTTGCAGCCGCTCAACCTGATCCAGTTCCGAGGCGGTCATCGTCACGTCGAGCTTCTTCAAGAACGCTTGAGTCAGTTCCCGTTCCAACCGAAACAGGTCGTTGAACGGCCCATCGACTCGTTCCAACCGCAGCGTCTTCTGGTGGTCGACATCAATGAGCAACGCTTCGATGCGGAGTTGATCGTCCTGCCGGCGATACGATCCAAACAAGACCCAATTCGCATGAGCCGTGCGTCCCATACGCGGAGCGGTTTCCTCGTCGAGAACTCCTTTCGCGGCCAATTCGAACTCCAGAGCCAATTCCTGCATCCGTTCGCGGCGCACGACGCGGACTCGCGGCGAGACCGACAGGTCGGTCATGACCATGTCAGCCAACCCCTTTCCCAACCAGTCATGCTCATCGCCCGGCGCGCGGTTGACGAAATCGAGCACCGCAATGCTCGGCACCGGGCGTTCGTCTTTGTCAGCGGCAGAAGCTTCGCCGACGACTCCGATCATCAGACAGAGCGACAGCCCTATGAGCCGCACGGCGCTCGCCCCGGTTCTCATCCAACCAGAAGTGAGCACGTCCCAGTGGGTGGCACGCCCTGAGGCTTTACGAAGGGCGTGGAACCGAGCCACGCCCTTCG
>JANMIF010000265.1:0-12390 GCA_031375695.1 Planctomyces sp. | reverse complement strand
CGGTGCGCTGTTAGTCGCAAAGTGCGGTGCCAAGCTCTGGCTTAGAAAAAATCCCCTCACCTCGAACATCGCACGAAAGGTGCCTGAACATGGACTGGCATGACGTGTTGCTTACTCATTGGCATGTGAAATTAGTGTCGGTCGTGTTGATCGTCGCCGCTTGGATCGACGGTAAGGAACTGCGCGTTCCGAATTGGATCACGGGTCCGATGGTGTTGACGGGACTGCTGTTTAACCTGATTCAAGGTGGCTGGGGATCGTGGAATAGCGGTCTGGCCGGAGCCTTGTTGGGGATGGTGGTCGGTCTCGCAACGCTGTTTTGGTTGTGGATGTTGGGCGGCATGGGTGCCGGCGACGTCAAACTGATGGCCGGAATTGGTGCCTGGGTTGGCCCCGCTCTGACCTGGGAAGTGTTCATGGCGACGGCGGTGATCGGCGCGGTGATGTCCGTAGTGATGGTCTGGCTGAGAAGCGACTGGAAGCGGCACATGACCAACTTCCTGGTGATCGTTCACGAATGGAAAGACATCAAGAATCTCGGCGTGAGCGGCGTGGCCGAAAACGCGGCCGAACGGAAGCCGACGATGCGGCTGCTGCCCTACGGAATTCCGATCTGCGTCGGCGCGATCGCAGTGTTCCTGTACGACGGGCTACTGGTGTAGTTCACACGAACCCGAAGCGAGAACGAGGACCAGCACTTCGTGAAACGTGGAATTCACTGTATTTCGGAGCATCCGCCCTCGCTGACGCTTCGGGTTGAATGTCTTGTTCAAGCGGCAAAGATTGCCGGAGGCGGGAGTCGGTTGACTACCGCCCGCGTGCCCAGGGAGGAAGCCAGTCAGATTTCACGAACCGGAAATGTTTCCTTGATCGGTCTGACCGTTAAAGGCTGAAGAGTTTGCCTAGACGTTGCCGATCTAACGAAGGAAGGCATGGTCGCCATGCAATTCAAAACGATTGTGTTGTTGGGGTTCGCCGGGCTGTGCGGCTTGGTGGCCATGTTGGGAGTTCAACAAGTCCTCTCCAATCAAAAGGGAGAGGAACGAAAAGCTGGTCAAGTGTTGGTGGCTACGGCGGAGATCTTGCCGGGACAACCATTGGATGGCAAAAACACGGCCTTCAAGGATTGGCCTCAAGAGGCGATTCCTGAAGGGGCCGTAGTCGCTGCGGAACAGGTTCTCGATCGCACGTTGAAACTGCGATTGTTTCCCGGTGATCTGATCACGGAAATCAAACTGAACAAAAAAGGAGTCCGGAATCCATCGAGCGATGTTCCCGCAGGAATGCGAGTTTCCTCGGTCCCGATTGACCCGACCATGACTGGCTCGGGCTTGATTAAGCCGGGAGACAAAGTGGATGTGCTGGTGTCATATGCCACAAACAGGCGCGGATCGGATGCGGGAATTGGCAAAGAAATCAAGACCGTGTTGCAGTGTATCGAGGTCTTCGCCATCGACGGATTGCGCGACTCCAATACCGCTGCAGCCGGACAAAGTTCGGGAACGACCAAAAACGTGTCTTTGCTGGTCAAACAAGAGCAAGGAAAACTGTTGAAGCTCGCCGAGGATGTCGGGAAAATTCACCTGATGTTGCGGCCCAACGATGACAACGAAAGTTTGGACAAAGAGGAATTGTTTGATCCACGAAAGACGGAAACCGTCGCGGTTCGTTCGAGCGAGGATCGGGATCGCGAGCCGGTCGTGAACGAGCCTGATCCGAAGCCGGAACAGAAACCCGAACCGACCGTGAAGAAATGGAAGATTCAGATTTTTTCGGGAGAGAAGCTGGAAGAGGTGGAAGTCGAGGATCCCGGGGAAAACCCCGATGGTACCCCGGCGGATAAGGCGGCCGCCAAGACATCGCCGACGAAGACGGATGCCGTGTTGGGCACCGTCCTGAAGTTATTCGGAGGCTAATTTGTAGCTTGACTCTCCGAGTCGAGCGTTGTCGGTTTCGTCGCTTGATTGGTTTCGCTCGACTCGGAGAGTCAAGCTACGGTTACGAACACAGGGATGTGAGGTGCAGGGATGCCAACTTGGAAAACCGTACTGTGGTCCGCGCTCGTGGCGAGCGCGTGGTGCTGGGGAGTCGTGGCGACCGAGCAACCGCTCTTAGCGCAGTCGGCTCCGGCCGCTCCGCGATCCAACGAATCCTCCGTGCCAGTCACCGCGCATCGCGTCGATCTGGAACTGGTCGAGAAGTTCGCCAAAATTTTGGAAACGAAAGCGCGCATCGCACGAGTCGATGGCTTCGATCCCGTCATCATCAATGTGCAAGCGATGCGTCCCAACGCGATTCGTGTGCAGGGACTTCTGCAGGGGGTCACCACGTTGGTGATCACTGACGAGAACGATCAGAGCTTTACGATCGAAGTCTTCGTCAAAGGGGACGCCCGCACGCTGCAGGCGATCATCGACCGCAAGTTTCCCAACTCGTCGATTGAAGCCTTCAAAGTCCAAGATGCCGTCGCTCTGCGCGGCTGGGTCACACACCCCGAGCAGATCACACAAATCGTCGAAATCGCTGAGCAATTCTATCCCAAAGTGCTCAATCAGATGCGTGTTGGCGGCATTCAGCAGGTGCTGCTGAAAGTCAAAGTCATGGAAGCTCAGCGCTCAGTCATTCGCGAACTGGGCATGAATTGGACTTACACCAATCGCAACGCCTTCGTGAATAGCTCGCCGGGAAAAATCACCAGCTTGGGAGCAGTGGCCTTGGGGATTCCGGTGTCGGCCACGAACTCCGCCGCCACCTTGCAAAACGCAACTGCGTCGTACGGCATCGTGGGGGACCATAACAGCTTCAGTAATTTTCTGACGGCCATGCGTGAAGAATCACTGTTGAAGATCTTGGCAGAACCTGAAGTGGTGGCGACCAACGGCCGGCCAGCCACGCTGCTGTCGGGTGGTGAGTTTCCGATCGTCGTGCCCGGCAGTCTGGGGACGGTCGCGATTCAATTCAAAGAGTTCGGAGTGCGACTGGAGGCCGTGGCCATCGTTCTCGGAGGTGGGAGTCTGCGGTTGGAGTTGCAACCCGAAGTCAGCGAACGAGACTTGGCCAACTCGATCACGGTTTCGGGCTTCACGGTCCCGGCCCTGACGGTGCGCCGCGTGAATACTCAGGTGGAAATGAAATTCGGTCAGACTCTGATGCTGGCGGGATTGATCTCGCGGCGGCAATCAGCCAACAACACGAAGATTCCGTTTTTCGGCGAACTGCCGTATATCGGACCCGCATTCAGCCGCAAGAATTACAACGAAGCGGAAACCGAAGTCGTGATCACGGTCACTCCCGAACTGGTGTCACCGCTGGATGACAACCAAGTTCCACCCGGCGGTCCCGGCGGGTTCACTGACACGCCGACCGACCGCGAATTCATGGTCTACGGCTTGAATGAAGTTCCGAAGTACGGCGAGCGTTGTCCCGACTGCGCTCCTGGCTCGGCTGGCCCGTATATCGTGCCGGGGCTGAAAACCTTCGATCAATCGGTTCCGTCGAATGTCATGCCGTCCGTGCCGGCATCGGCACCCCCACCGGCGGATGACGGTCCGACGTTACCGCCGCCCGGAGATTCGCAATCCGCTCGATCTCGCAGTCGTTCGAACACCGTTCAGCGCCGCCCTACTGGGTCTGGCATCCGACAAACCGGATTCAACGAAGCGGCGAGTGAGACTAAGCGCGACGATCCGCGTCGGACTCAACAACCACTCAAGGCACCGTCAGCCACCGGAGCTTCACGCTCGGCTCCGGCCGGGGCTCAGAATAATTCGAAAAAATCCACGAATAAATCCGCAAGCAAGCCGGGACTCATTGAACCGAAATCCCGCTGACAAATTCTCGACGGACCGGAACGCGCCAGCGTCCGGTTCTCGACTCGTCAATCGGACGCTAATGCGTTCCGGCTGACGACCTAAACTTTTTTTTAATAAGTGAGCTGTCGTTATGAGAAGCGTCGTTCGACTCGCCCTCGTGGACCCCAAAGATTCCAGCCGAGCTTCACTTAAGAATCTCTTGCTGGGCATCGACACCGTGTGGCTGGAAGCCGAATGCTCCGGCTACGAATACTTTCTGGACGTCATCACGCAGACGAAGCCAGACATCGCGCTAATCGCAATTGACTCCGATCCCGACAAAGGACTGGAGTTGGTCGGCCAGGTAACGGCCAGTCTGCCGAACTGCGCCGCGCTGGTGATCAGTGCCTCACAGGAAGGGGGTCTGATTCTGCGAGCCATGCGCAACGGCGCTCGCGAGTTTCTCAATCATCCGTTGCGATTGGAAGAATTTCTGGCCGCTCTCGACCGGATTCAGCAGGGCCGCGCCGGTCGCAACGAAGACGGCGGCCAAGCTCGTACCTCTCAGGTGATCACTGTGGCGGGAGTCAGCGGCGGTGTGGGCTGCACGGCGGTAGCTGTGAATCTGGCCTGCGCACTGGCGCAGAATCCGAGAAACAATGTTGCGCTGATCGACCTCGACTTGGCCTTGGGAGATGCGGACGTCTGGCTCGACATCATTCCTGACTACACGATTCAAGATGTTGCCGACAACATCAGCCGCCTGGACTATTCGTTGTTGAAGCGTTCGCTCACGCGACATTCGTGCGGAGCCTTCTTGCTCCCTCGACCAGTCCAACTGGAAGATCGCCCCGCGATTTCTGCGGACGAACTGAAACGCGTGATCGCCTTGCTCCGAGCGACATTCTCGCACTTGATTGTGGATGTCAGCAAAAGCTTCAACTCCACAGACATGGCGGCGATCGATTCTGCCGACAGTGTCTTGCTGATCACGCAACTCGACTTGCCCTGCCTCCGCAATGTGGTCCGTTTGGTGCAATTCTTCGAGCACCACGAAGGCTTGCTAGACAAAGTCAAAGTGATCATCAACCGCATGGGTCTGCAAGACGCCAACATCAGCTTGAACAAAGCCCTGGAAACGATCGGACGCGAAATCTTCACGCAACTGCCAAACGATTACGTCTCGATGGTCGAATCGCGTAACAACGGCGTCCCACTGCTGACCCATGCGCCGAAAGCACGCATCACTAAAGCAATGGAGGAACTCGCGGAACTCCTCAACGGCCAAACTGGCCAAACAGGGCTGAAGGCGGCCGACATTGGCAAATCCAAGAAGGGCCTATTCAGCTTCCTCAGCAGCAACTCGCGATAAGTCGACTGGTCGAAAATCGTTTAGCCATCCAGAGATTTTCGGAGCAGTTCGATATCGGCTTTCAGCGTACGACTGAACGTCGCCAAGTCGGAGCTGTGCATCACGAGGTTCGCACCCGCCTTGGACCATTCAATTTCACGATCCAGGCTGAGCCAGAAATGGCATCCGGCTCCGACGCCATGTTCCCGGGCGATTCGGAAGATCGTGCGCACGGCTTCTTCGAAGCGCGGATGGTCGTATTGTTCCGGGATGCCCAAGTTGCAGGACAAGTCGTGCGGGCCGATCAAGACCGAGTCCAAACCAGGGACCGAACAAATCTCGTGTAGATTGTCGATGGCCGGGACGCTCTCGATATTGACGATTAGAATCTTGTCGCCGTTGCGTTTCTCAAGATAATCGCGCAGTTCTGGCTCCATCGAATTCGGGTCGCGTAATGCTTCTTGCAATCGGCGGCCTTTCAGGGGACGGAACTTTACCGCTCCAACCAAACCGCGAACTTGATCGGCCGTTTCAAGATACGGTCCAATGATCCCGCCTGCTCCGGCATCGAGTGCCTTGCACGCCTCGAATGGATCGTTGCACGGAATTCGCACCACCGGTGGCAGGCCGAGCGCCTGATACGTCTGACACATCCAGGACAGCATGTTCCGATCGATCGGCGTGTGCTCCGTGTCGAGGAACACGAAGTCGATCCCAGACTGCTTGACCAAGTTTGGCCACAACGGCGACGGCGCCACCATCGCGGAGGAATACACGCGGCGGCCTGCGTGCAAGGCTTGAATGATGTCCCGGCCGGTCATGGAAGGCTCCTGATGAGATTTCAAAGTTCAAGCATTTCAAATTTCAGATTCATTTCGCACATCAACTGGTTGCCCGGATTGGCAAGATTCCAGTGCGGCCGCAATCGTGTGAAAGATGTCACGGCTGGCGCGGGCATCCAGAATCGTTTCGCTATTCGTGTCGATGGCGGTCGCGAAATTGTCGGCCAACCAGAAATCGTTGTCGTTGGCGACTCGGAGTTGTCGAGGTTCTTTCGCCAGTTGACCACGATAATACACGCCAACCTCCGGCCGCGACTCATTGACGACGAGTGCTCCCTTGCTGCCGAGCACGTGCAGTTTGATCTCGCCGCCGCTGGGATGACTCGCCGCGCCAATGCGGCCAATGGCCAGCGTGCCGATCAGGCCGCCATCCATTTCCAGCGTGATGCTCGCCAAATCTTCGACTCCGTTGTCGGCATAGAGCTGATGAAAATGCGCGGCTGATCGCGCGAAGACGCGCCGCACGGCGGCTCCCGTTAAGAATCGCAAATAGCCGAGCGGATAAATCCCTTCGATCGCCAGTTCGCCCATCGGTTCGCGGCCCAAGCCGCCGTCTGAACCATCGACGTGCGCGGCGATCTGATGATTCTGCCAATTGAGCGGCGGGTAACCTGGCGGGCGGCTGCCTTTCGGTGGGCCGGCATCTTTCGCGAAAAAGAAATCGGCGTGAATCGCCAGCGGCCGACCGATGAGTCCGGCGGCAATTTGTTCGCGCGCTTGTCGCACGGCGGGAATGAAATTGCGATTCCACATCAAAAACTTCACACCGCTGTGTTCAATCGCGTCAACCAGCCGATCCGCTTCCGCCGCTTGCGTGGCCAGCGGCTTGTCTTGAATGACATGCTTGCCGAGCAACGCAGCTCGAATGCTCAAGTCACAGTGCCGTTCGGCTTCCGGGCTGACGATCGCCACATCGACGTTGAAGTCGCGCAGTGCCTGTTCGATGTCACGGATATACGGGATGTGTCGCGAGTCGGCAAATTGTTGATTCCGTTCGTGTGCCCAATCGGGAATGTTTTGTTGATCGTCGGCGACCACGACCAATTCAAATCGCGGATGCGACGCGACGCCGCGCGCGACGTAATCGTGTTTGACCGCGCTCAGCACGGCACAGCGAAATGTTTTTGCGACGGTCGTCATGTCACACCACTACTTCGGCCAAGACGACCGCCTGTCGCGATTCGATCGACCGTTGCACCGCCTCGGCCACGAGACGCGCTCGCTGAACTTCGGCCAGTTCGGCTGGCGAGGAATCCATCGGCAGGCTGTTCTGGAATTCGCGGACCCTTGTGGAATGCCGCTCGTCGCATTCCTCGGCTCGCACGGCCTGAGCGATTCCGCCGCGAAAGACAAGCTGCCGATTCTGATGATCGTCGGCATACGCCGCGCCGGCCGAGCCGATCACGGTCAGCGACTGATATCCGTCACCAGCCGGCAACTGATCGGAGTACCCGATCAAGGCCATCGCTCCGCCGGAAAATCCCAGATGAACTTGCACCGTTCGGCCGAGTGATCCGCCATCAGTTTGCAACGCGTACACCTTCGTCGGCGACTGACCAACCAGCCACAAGGCGAGGTCGAGGTCGCGCCACAGACTCGGCGGCAGGCCGCTCGACGTTCGTTGCGAAGGACGCGGTTCCCAGCGATGAATTCGCACCAATCCGACATCGCCCAGCTTGCCGGCATCAAGCTGCCGGCGAATCAATTGCCGCGACGGCAACAAGCGGTCGGGATTTTGCATGGAAACGCTCCTTATACTAACCCGACGCACCAGCGAGGACGAACGCTCCGACTTGAAAAATGCCGAGTGAGCATTCGCCCTCGCTGGTGCGTCGGGTTAGTGACCAGAATACTCAGTGGTTCGGTTATTGTCCCCGCCGCACGGCTTGAAGCGTTTGTTCGAGGAACGGTCGCACCAGCTTTTCCAGCCATTCAAATTCGATCAAGAAGGCGTCGTGGCCGTAGGCGCTGGCGAGTTCGATGAACGTCACATGGCGTCCCGCTTCGATCAGTGCTCGGACCAATTCTTTGCTTTGACTTGTCGGAAACAGCCAGTCGGACGTATAGCTGGTGACGAGAAACCGGGCGTTCGTGCGGCTTAAGGCTGACACGATCGAGCCGTAGCTTTCCGCGAGGTCGAAGTAATCCATCGCTCGCGTCAGATACAGATAGCTGTTGGCGTCGAACCGCTCGATGAACCGTTTGCCTTGATAGTGCAGATAGCTTTCGACTTGAAACTCGATCTGCTGCATCATGTCGTAGGAGAGTTTTTCCGATCCTTGCAGGCGGCGGCTGAATTTCTGTTCGATCGAGACGTCCGACAAATACGTGATGTGCGCGACCATCCGAGCCAGCGCGAGGCCAACGTTTGGGCCGAGCGGTTTGTCGTAGTATTGGCCGCCGTGAAAGTTCGGATCGGTGACGATCGCTCGCCGCCCGACCGCGTTGAACGCGATCCCCTGAGCCGTCAACTTCGCCGCCGACGCCAGACAGACCGCCGAATGAATCATGTCGGGAAACCGAGCCGCCCATTCCAAGACTTGCATCCCGCCCAGGCTGCCGCCAATCACGGACAATAACTTTTCAACGCCCAGCGACCGAACCAACTCGGCATGAACATCGACCACGTCTCGCATCGTCATGAACGGGAAGTTCAGCGCGAACGGTTGCCCCGTTTGCGGGTTTAAACTTTGCGGGCCAGTCGTCCCCTGACAGCCCCCCAGACAATTTGCGCAAATCACAAAATAACGATTCGTATCCAAACCCTTGCCTGGGCCGACAAACTCATCCCACCAACCAGTCTTGCGATCTTGCGGCGTGTTCCAGCCGGCAACATGCGCATCACCCGTCAGCGCATGACACACAAAAATTGCATTGTCGCGCTGTGGACTGAGCGTCCCGTAAGTTTCATATGACACGGTGACCGGACTGAGTTCCCCACCGCCCGCCAACTTGAGCGGATGCGGCGGCGCGAACAATGTCGCCGACTGCCGCTGCACGAACCCCACGGAGTCCGGCCCCGGCACAATCGGATCGCTCGCTTCTCGAAGCTCGCCAGCATCTGTCGCCATCAGTCGCTTCACCTGTTTCGTTCAACTCAGGATCGTCTGCTCTCGGTCCGGTCCGACGGAGATAATTTCGACTCGCGTTTTCAGCAGTTCGGCGATTGTGTCGACATAACGGCGGGCGTTCGGCGGAAGGTCAGCCACTTTTCGGATGTGCGAGATGTCCGTCTTCCAGCCAGGGAGCGTTCGATAAATCGGTTGCACTTGAGCCAGCCGTTCGACGTGGCTGGGGAAATCGGTCGTCCGCTCGCCGTTGATCAAGTACGCCTCACAGACTTTGAGTTCATCCAGGCCGCTGAGCACATCGAGCAACATTACGGCCAGGCAATCGACACCGCAGAGCCGTGCTCCGTAACCAGCGGCCACTGAATCAAACCAGCCGCAACGCCGAGGCCGGCCGGTGACCGTGCCGTATTCGCGGCCGACGTCCCGGATGTGTTGTCCGATCGCGTCGGTTAGTTCGGTTGGGAACGGGCCCCCTCCCACACGAGTAGTGTACGCCTTGACGACGCCGATCATCCGTGTGATCGCTCGCTCCGGCACGCCGCTGCCGTTGTGAATCCCCGCAGCGGAACTGTTTGATGACGTCACGAACGGGAACGTCCCGTGATCGATATCGAGCAGACAGCCTTGAGCACCCTCAAACAACAGCCGCCGCTTGTCGTGCACCGCATGATGCAAGAACGCCGTTGTGTCGCAGATGTAGGGCTTTAACCGCTCGGTGTAAGCCATGTACTCGGCGAAGATCACTTCTGCATCGAACGGCTGAAACGCCGGATCGAGCGCCGTCAGCATCCGGTTTTTGTACACGACGATTTCTTGAAGACGCTTCCGAAACAGTTCGGGATACAGCATGTCGCCGATGCGGATCGCGTGCGATCGCCCAGCTTTTTCGCGATAGCAGGTACCGATGCCGCGCATCGTCGTGCCGATTTTGTCGTCCTGCTGACGCGAGTTTTCCAGCACCGCTTCTTCGGCCAAGTGATACGGAAAGATGACGTGAGCACGGTCGCTGATCTTGAACCGTTCCGGAGCGACCGGTCCTCGCCGAGCGATGATCCCGTCCAGTTCGGCCAAGAACGCTTTCGGGTTGATCACGACTCCGGTCGCGACGACGGACGTGATGCCAGCTCTCAAGATGCCGGCAGGCAACAGCGAAAGCTTGTACGTTTCGCCGTCGAACTTGACCGTGTGGCCGGCATTGTTGCCCCCTTGATAGCGGACCACGATGTCGTGCTCCGAGGTCAACAAATCGACGATTTTCCCTTTGGCTTCGTCGCCCCACTGCAAACCGATAACCGCTGTTGCCGACACGATGTACGACCTCAATCAAACGGGCCACCCGGACACAAAAATGGACGGGCCTCGCAGGACCGTCCGTGAACGTCGCGAAAGTGTAACGGCGGCTCTCGCGAGGTTCGATGCTGGCCGGAAGTCGAATTGACCGGCTCGCAAAAAACGACCTAGAGTCGCCTGCCAACGTCATTTTTGAGCTCTTCGCTTCTTTGCGGTGAAAACCTGCCCTTTTACCGCAAAGGAGCGCAGAGATAGCGCCACCTGATTGGTCAGATGAAATGTCTCTCCGGGAGTCTTCGTTGTGTCCGCACGTTACTTGTTCCGCCTGGACGACATTGCTCCGAACATGCACTGGGAGCATTTTGAACGTTTGGTTGAGTCATTTGGAACATATCGCATTCGGCCGCTGCTGGGCGTGATCCCCGACAATTGCGATCCGCAACTGCTGCCGTTTCCTGCGTACGACGGTGACTTTTGGAAACAGATGCGGAAATACCAGTCGCTTGGCTGGGAAATCTCACAGCACGGGTATCAGCATCTGTATGTCTCTCGCGATCGCGGCTTAATGGGAATCAACGGACTAAGCGAATTCGCCGGCCTGCCGTTTGACGAACAACTCGACAAGCTTCGCCGAGGCCAAGAGATTCTGCGGGAACATGGTTTGCGATTCGAGACGTTCATGGCTCCGTCGCATTCGTTTGATGAGCTCACACTGCGAGCGTTGAGCGAACTCGGATTCACGACGATTACTGACGGCTTCGCGCCGCAGCCGTATCGAAACGCGGGGCTGACATTCATTCCACAGTTGTTCGAGTTGCCTCGACCGCTGCCGTTCGGCACACATACGTTTTGTTTGCATTTGAATGTCATGAACGAACCGCAGATACAGCAAGTCGAACGCTTTATTGCCGAGTATCATCAGCAATTCATCACGTTTCCCGAAGCTCGCGAGTTGGCGACCTCAGCCATCTGGAACCGCATTGCCGGCCAACTGACCGCCGCCACGCTGCGGCCGATACGCACCTGGAAACGCCGTCACCGACTGGCCGCCTGACGTTCGCCCTACCGCACGCCTCGGATATTTGATCACGCTTGTGACAGAGCCTCATCGGCGGCGCAGATCAATTCGTAGGCCGAAGCGCTGTCGTCGCACGCGCGCAAGTTATCCAGGAAACCCGATTCTTGAATGATCCGCCCCAGACGAGCTAGCACATGCAAGTGCGTTCGCGAATCGCGGCACAAGACTAAGAAAAACAGATCGCTGAGTTGCCGGTTCGGCGCGCCGAACGGGATGCCCGACAACGTTCGGCCAAACGCGATCACCGATTCACCCAGCGAGTCGGGGACGGGCACTCGCGGATGCGGGATCGCCACGCCAGACTCGAAACCGGTGGCCATGACCTCTTCCCGTTGTTGGACCGCGAGCAACAATTCCGCCGGTTTCCAGACGTGCCATGTGCGGCCAGCGACTTCGATCAAACTTTCGAGCACCGACCGTTTCGTGCGCGCATCCAGCGGGACTTGCACGTTCTCAGGCCGCAGCAGGCTGCGAACATGGCAATCGAGGTCCGCATCCGACGCCGTCTGGGCATTCTCTATCTGTTGCAGTTCGTCACCGGTGTATGCTCGCAATTCTTGTTCGAGCCATTGCGTGATCTCGACCGGATGAAACTGCCACTCTCCTTGAATCTTGCGTCCAGGAATCCGTCCGCGTTGCACGAGCTTCTCGATCTCGCGACGATCTCGTCCGAGAAATTGAGTCAGTTCGTCCAAGTTCAACCAGTCGTGCATGATAACCGTCTCGCGGCAACGACAAATCCAAGTCGTCACCGTAAAGCACGAGCCGTAGCAACGAAAGTCAGCGCTGGCGAATTTGTCGTGTTGGGCAGATTGTATTTCGCGCTGCAAGGCCACAAGGGGTCGGACTACAGCCTTCCCAAATCGTGAGACTAAATGGCCAGATTCGCGTGGCCGAAAAGGAGAGTATTTCGAATGCCGTTGTTCGGGTCGCACCTGTCGATTGCTGGTGGCTATTACAAAGCGGT
>JANMIF010000264.1:0-13539 GCA_031375695.1 Planctomyces sp. | reverse complement strand
CCGAATTCTCTGCGTATTCTGCGCTACACTTCCAACAAGGCAAATTAGCCTGCCGTGCGGCTGACTCCGCTCCGCTCGCGTTTTTGTCGGGCGTTTGCAACGATTGAGCGTCATGGCAGTCGTGCATGAGTCGAAATCGGCGGCGTGAACACAATTGCCAAACTGGGAGACAAACTTGGACTCTTCACCGAATGAGATCGCGCTGGACATGATGCGGGAGTCACTGACGTCAGCGGTTGTGTCGGATGCTTTGGATGGCTTGGGGCATCGCCGGCATTCGCCGCTTGTTGGCTTGCGGCCGATGACCGTTTGCAGCCGAGTGCTCGTCGGCCGCTGTCGCACAACGCTGTGGGCCGATATGGCTCACACCGATCCGAAGCCGTATGAACTGGAACTCGTCGCGGTCGATGCGTGCCAGCCGGATGATGTGCTGATCTGTGCCGCCAATGGATCGAATCGGTCGGGTGTTTGGGGCGAGTTGCTCAGCACGGCCGCGCGGAATCGGGGCTGTGTCGGCGCGGTCGTGGATGGCATGGTCCGCGATGTTCGGCAGATGACGAAAATGGACTTTCCGGTCTGGGCACTCGGCACGAATCTGCTCGACAGCCTGCATCGTCAGCGCGTGATCGACGTCGATGTCCCGGTCGAGATCGGCGGGATCGAATTTCGATCCGGGGATTTAGTGATCGCCGACGTTGACGGAATCGTGGTTGTGCCGCGGGAACTTGAGGTTGAAGTGATTCGCCGGGCTTGGGAAAAAGTTCATGCGGAAAGTGTTACTCGCGACGCGATCAAAGCCGGTATGCTGGCAGGTGAGGCGTATCGCAAATACGGTGTGCTTTGAAATGACGAATGACGAAACACCCAATGACGAAAGAATGACAAAGCATGACTTGGCGAGTTGGATTCATTGGCGCAGGGAAGATGGCGACGGCGTTGGCTCGTGGGTTGGTGGCGGCGGGGTTCACGACGTCAGATCGGATTGTGGCTTGCGATGTGATCGCCGACGCGCGGAAGCAGTTTGCTGAGGAAACGGCGGCGCGCGCGGTTGAGTCAAATGCCGAAGTGGTCGCGGCGGCGGAGATTGTGATTCTGGCGGTGAAGCCACAACAAATGAGCGGTGTGTTGGCGGAACTCAAATCGAAATTGACGCCGCAACATCTCGTGATTTCGATTGCAGCGGGAGTGCCGATCAAGACGTTGGCTGCGGGGCTGGGTGAGCAAACCCGGATTGTGCGCGTGATGCCGAACACCCCCTGTTTGGTCGGAGCGTCGGCCAGCGGGTTTGCGATCGGTGGAGCAGCGACGGTTCAGGACAAGGCGTTGGTCGAGCAGTTGTTGTCTGCGGTCGGCGTGGCGGTGGCGGTCGATGAAAAATTACTCGACGCCGTGACCGGGTTGTCTGGCAGCGGGCCAGCTTATGTTTATCAGATTATTGAGGCACTCAGCGATGGCGGCGTGCGAGTTGGGTTGCCGCGCGACGTGGCGACGAAGCTCGCGGCGCAAACGGTGCTCGGCGCGGCGAAGATGGTCCTCGAAACTGGCCAGCATCCAGGAGTCCTCAAGGATGCCGTGACTTCTCCCGGCGGAACAACGATCGCCGGCCTACACGCTCTCGAGCGAGGCGGCCTGCGAGCCACCTTGATCAACGCCGTCGAAGCGGCCACGAATCGGTCGAAAGAATTGGGGCAGATGTCGTAGCCTTTTGCCTGCATCATTCGTTGTCTTCGTCTTCCTAATTTCGTTGGGGCCATTCGATGTCTCAAGGGGAGTGATCCCAACGAATTTTGGAAGACAACGAATGAGGCAGACCAATCGAGCGTTGAACATTCGAAAGATGCAAGATGGCTGACAATTCCCAAGTGCCGAATCCGCCCCAACCGACGCAGCCGATGTCATCGGAAGCGGGATCGGTCCCGCATCAATCGGGCGACGAGAGCGGTGGGTCGCTGACGAGCTTTCTTTCGGAGAGTCAGCTTTCTGGTTTCGCGCCGTTGACCGGGAGTCTGCGGGCGATTGATTTGACCGACAAAGTGCTCGGCGAGTTCAAGCTGTTGCGGCGGCTGGGGACCGGCGGCATGGCCGAGGTGTGGTTGGCTGAGCAGTTGTCGCTTAAGCGGCAAGTGGCAATCAAGGTGATGCGGCCGGCGATGTCGGGGGATGTCCACGGGCGGAAGCGGTTCGAGAATGAAGCCCTCGCGGCGGCGGCGTTGCATCATCCGAATATCGTGCAGGTCTTCGCGGTCGGCGAGGCGGACGGGATTCAGTTCATTGCCCAAGAATATGTCGAGGGGATGAACATGCGGGATTACATCTCGAAGAAAGGTCCGCCGACGGTCGCGATCGGGTTGCAATTGATGAAGCAGATCACCGCCGCACTCGAAGCAGCCAACGAAGCCGGAATCGTGCATCGCGACATCAAGCCGGAAAACATCCTACTAACTCGCAAAGGTCACGCGAAGGTCGCTGACTTTGGATTGGCTCAGCTTCGGCAAGGTGACGACGCGGTCCGGATGACTCAGACTGGCATGACGCTCGGCACGCCACTGTATATGTCGCCCGAACAGGTGCAGGGAAAAAAGCTCGATCACCGTAGTGATCTGTATTCGCTGGGCGTGACGTTCTATCACCTGTTGACCGGCCGCCCGCCGTTTCGAGGTGAATCGACATTCGCAATCGCGTACAACCACGTTCACACCGCGCCGCCGCAAGTCATTGACATCCGCCGCGACGTCCCGCCGCGCCTGAGCCAGATCGTGCAGCGGATGATGTCCAAGAAACCGGACGAGCGATTCCCATCGGCTCGCGACCTGTTACGGGAGTTGCGAGAATTCGAAAAAGCGTTCGTAGTCAGTTGCCAAAACGCGGACGACGTGCAGTTGTCTGCAACCGTGCCGTTCGTAAAACGACCGGAGTTGTCGCCTGCGAAACCCGGTTGGCTTTCATCGGACAAGCGAGCCCGGGCAATGTTCGCGATAGCGGCATTGCTGGTCGGAACGGTCTCGGCCTGGGCGGGGGCGCGATCGCAGAATGGCTCGGCGTTTAGGCAACCGATCGAGCAACGAGCACATGTTGCTCAACAGCCGACCGTGAAGAGGCAACTGGAATTGGCTCGCGACCAAGAAACGGAAGCGGCTTGGAGGGGAGTGCTCGCATGGTTTCCGGGATTCGGCCCGGAGCAACAGCAAGCTCGGCAAGTGTTGATTCCGCGATTGATTCAGGAGCATCGTTTGCGCGAGGCGGAACGGTTGTGCCTGGATGTGATTCGTGCGAAACAGTCGTCCCCCGAGGCGCTCTCTATGGCTTGGGCGGGACGCGCACTGATTCAAGGATTGCAGGACAACTGGGGTTTGGCTCACAAAACTTGGAACGAACATGTCGGCTCGCAAGCCGCAGAGTTGCCGCCGGAAATGCTCGACTGGTGGCAGGAAATCGAACAAAGTCACAATCGCCCGCCGCGTAGTGGAAGCACTCCGCCACGAGGGCCAAATCCGCCGCGCAACGCGGTTAACCCGCCACGCAGCGCGAATCGGAGACCCTGAGACATGGCTTTGGAACAACGTCAACAGACCGTCTCGGCCGAACAAGCCGGACGCGTCGATCTGGTGGTTCGCGAGTTGACCGGGAAGCCGCGATCGCATCTGCGTGGCATGTGTACTCACGGCTGCGTGACGATCAACGGCCGTCAGATTACGGAGCCGTCCGCGCCGGTTGTGGCTGGAGATGTTGTCGAAGTTCGCTTCGATCCGCAGCGGCGATATCGCGAAGAATGGCGGAGTAAATTTCAGTCGCGAGCGTTTCGCGTCGTGTACGAGGACGACTCGTTAATCGTCGTCGATAAGCAAGCCGGACTGTTGACTGTCCCGACCGAAGCTCAAGAGCGAAACACGTTGGTAGATCAAGTCAGTCGATATCTTGGCGGCCGCGAGCGGGCACTGGTCGTACATCGCTTGGATCGAGAAACCTCTGGGCTGCTCGTCCTTGCGAAAGACTCAGCGACGGCGGGGGCGTTGCAAGATCAGCTCCGCCTGCGCGCTCCGCAGCGCGAATACTTCGCTCTGATCGCCGGCCGGATAAAACAGGAGTCGGGCACCTTTGAAAGTTATCTCGCGACCAGTAAACGACTCAGCCAGCATTCGGTCGATAACCCGGATCACGGCGATCACGCCGTCACGCATTTTCAAATCGAGCAAGTCTTGGCCGACACGACCTTGGTCCGAGTTCAACTTGACACCGGCCGCCGCAATCAAATCCGAGTCCACTTTGCCGAAGCAGATCATCCGATTCTCGGCGACCGCCGCTATCGACCGAACTTGGCCGCGCATCCCGATTGGACGCATCACCGGCTCGCGCTACATGCGACGATTCTCGGCTTCCAGCATCCCGTCAGCGGCGAATCGCTGCGATTCGAATCGCAGATGCCCCGCAGCTTCCAGATCTTCATGCGCCAACAACGCCGCGCGACTCGTGAGGCATCGGAAAAATCTGAACAGGATTAGTTGTCAATCAAGCGACCCCACCAAGCTTGGGGCGATGAAATCGACGGTCCCTATCCCGAAACATCTCGGCTCAAAGCGTTAACTTCGGCGGCGGGCTTGGATTCCGGCAAGACCTCGTGCAGCAACAGACGCTGCTCGGAAAGCAGATCAAACGACACGCGCGGGTCGTGGGTTTGCAGGAAGCGGATGCCGGCGTCGAAGAGACGTAGCGGGATGTTCAGTTCCGATTCCGATCCGCCTGAAATTGACACTCTCATGTCCTGCCAAACTTTGCGCCATTGCTCCAGTGCCTCGCTGCTAAGCGGCGAGTTCCGCAACAATTCCAAACTGCGAACAAGACCGTGACCGACGTCGGATAGCTCGTGGACCTGACTGCGGCGAGCCAAGAGTTGCGACACTTGCTTGCGCCACTGATTGACATCCCAGCCGCTTTGCAAGATGCCATGAATCGTTTCGGCCATGCTGCCGATCGTGGAACGAGATTGCGACCTTCGCCGAGATGTTTGACCGACCTTGGATTCAGCGATCTTGGACGATCCCGACGGCTGAAACCAAAGTCGCAGAAATTCGAGGAGCCGTCGAGTTGATTCAAGCTGATTGTCTTTTGTTGCGATGATCATGCGCAACAACGGCTCGGCTAATTCGCACATCGATTCGCGGCCGCGCGAGTGGCTGCGAACGGTGCCGAACACCGACAGCTTTTGCAGTTGGCTCGACGCGGTTTGCGGCGTGACGAACAGTTGGTTGGCTAACTCCTTGACGGTCAGTGGACGACTGGCTCGGCCAAGTGCTTCGACCAATTCCCGCTGCTGTGCCGAGAGCCAGCGTAGACGCTCTTGGAAATATGGCGTCAATTCATCCAGCAGCCGCTCAAGCGCTGGGACCAATTCGTCGAGCAACGGCTTAGTCAGGAACTGCGACAACGAGACGAAGACTCGATGATTGCCCCCGGCGAGATGATGAATCACCCGCACGCGACTCCGACCGACCGGCGTGGTCAGAAACGACACGAGCGCTTGATCCTGCCGTAGCGCGGCGATCTGGCTCAACAGTTGTGTCGCTTGTTCCACCGTCAGTGGCTGCAAATGTTCGATCTGAAAGAAGCCAAAGAACGGTGATTTCCGCGACTGTACGCCGCCAAACAACCGTGTCGATGTCGCGACCAAACTGACGATGGAGTGTTCCTGCAAGAAGGCTCGCAAACGCTGCTGGCCTTCCAAGCCCAAGCCCTCAAACACCGCGTCAAGATTCTCGACAAACACCAACAACGTGCGCGATGTGGCCACCTTCGTGACGCGCCGACGCCGGCGGCTCCGTTTCGGACGCGGCGAGATCGCCTCAGGCGATGTCTCGGTCGATTCACTGGGTGCGAGCTGTTTCAAGATCAGTCGGCTCATTTGCTCAGCCGCCTGTTGTGCAGGCAATTCAGCGAAGGCTTCGCGCGACGCGGCTGTGAATTCGGTCGGATATTTTTTCCCCAAAGCGTCGTGCAATCGCAACAACAACTTCAGCCACGAGCTGGTCGTGTCGTCTTCGTTCAGCCAGGCGATCCGCACATGCTCGCGCAACGTCGGGTGACGATCGGCCCAGTCCACCAACAGCGACATCAGGTGCGTCTTGCCGAAACCGCGCGGCCCGACAAACAACAAATGATGCTTGTTGCCCGTCAACACACTTTCCCGAATCCGTTCTTGCGAATCGATCACCAACGCGCGCTGCACAAACAGCTTTCGCAGCACCTGAGGCGACGTGCGACTGGGCGTGAATCGCGAAAGTGACGAGAAATTGGACATCACGACAACTCCTTCAGAGCATTCGATCCAGCCGCCACCACTGTTGAATCATCGGAAAGCGGAACGCAAATCCGTTCCCCTGACGTCGCACGTAATGATCCATCGCCAGAGCCTTGAGCAACTTCAGCAGCGATTCCCGGTCGAACTCTTGCCGCGACTTGACCGTTGCCAACAGTTGGTCAATCGACTGCGGCTCGGTCGCCAGCGCCAGCGTGTCGAGCACCGTCAGAGCCACGGCGGTCAGGCCGGGATAATAGGTGTCGATTCGGTCGCGATAGTGCTGCAACTCCCAGGGATCGCGGGCATCTTGCAGTTGATCGCGGACCATCGCTTCGATTTGTGGCGGATCGGCTCGCTGCCCCGTTTGCCGCAGAGTCCGCGCGATGTGATGGATGTAAAACGGGACATAGTCGGCCGCGACCGCCATCGCCTCGGCCGACTCGGTCAACCGTGACGGTTGCAGGTTCTCCCCTTGAATCAATCGCTGAGCCAAATCTGCGGCGTCCTTAGGAGCCAGCGGCGTGATCTCCATTTCGTACATGTCGTTGATCGGCGAGTTCGCATAGCCAGCGGATCGCAATCGGCCGAGCACATGATGCAGGCCGATCGAACCAGTCAGCACCATGCGGAAATTTCCTTGAGCCTGCCGCAGCGACCGCAGCACGTCGAGCACATCGCCAGCCACCGAACCTCCCTCACGCTGCCGCAGGTTTTCCAGCATGAAGGGCATCTCATCCCAGAAGAAGACCAAGCGTTTCTCAACTTGCTCGATCCCCAAATCTTCGATGGCTCCGATCAACACCGATTTCCAATGCGACGCCGATTGCTTCGGCAGCGTGAGCAGTCCATGAATCTCGATTCCCCCCGCAGCCTCCAGGGCCTTCTTGGCTCGATTCGCGTTCCGCTTCCACAGGCTCAGATGTTGCTGCACATCCTGATAGACCGCTTCAGCGAATTCCGCAGCGGAATGAAACTGTTCGAGATCGCGCAGCACGGCGACCCACGAACCCGGAGCCTCCGCTTGCATCTTGCGAATGACGGACGTCTTGCCGATCCGTCGTTCGGCCGCGATGACCAAGCTTTGCCGCTCCAGCACGTCCCACGCCTCACGCACCACTTGGTCGCGGCCCAGGATGCAGGTCACGTCGATTTGTCCGCCAGGATTCGCCTTCATGTCGTCGTCCTCGATATAAGTCAAAACTGACGTACAACGAATTTGACGTATGTTATCACTGACGTACGTTGCGGCAAGTCAATCGTGATCCATGAAAACGCCCGGCTGAGAATCAGCCGGGCAGCAGTGGTCGTGATGATTGTGTCGCCGTCGCGGCCTGGCGGCGTTAGAAGGCGGGGCCTCATTTCGGCGGCGAGTCGTTTTGGTCGGATGATTCCGGCACCGGTTCTGGTGGATTCGGGAGTTTGCGCTGGGAAACCGTTTGCTCGCCCGATTCGTTGGCGACTCGCGGGATGCCTGGAGTGCCGGGTTTTTCGGACAAATCCGGTCCGGGAACTGGGGCTCCAAGGTTTTCCGGGCCATTGGTTGGTGCATCATTTTCTGGCGGAGCCGGAACGTTGCCACGCGGCGCGGCGGAGCCAGCGGACTCAAACAGTTCCCAACCTTTAGAGGTCGGTTTGAATTTATAGTTCGTGGCTTTCAACGAATACTGAGCCGAGCCGAAGTTCTGGCCACGGTCGAATTCAACAATCCATTCGCGATCGTGAACGAACTTTTGCGACTGACCAGGCTTAATGACGTAACGGTTTCCGTTGACCGAGTATTCGACGGCCTTGTCGTTCGTCGCGGCATTGGTCAGAACGATTGGTCCGCCATCGAAGGTAGGTGCCGGCGGAAGCGAACGAACTGGCTGAGTGACGGTGTAGCTGCCGGTACTGGGAGCGACATATTGATAGCTCGGTTGCACGTATTGATAGCTCGGTTGCACATACGTTGGCGCCGAATAACTGGGCGAGTAGTAGCTTCTTGATCCGCCGTAGTAGCTGTTTCCGTATCCACCGTAGCCGTAGTTTGAGCCGTAGCCCGGCCCGATGTACAAACGCAGGCCGCTGCCGCCAAAGCCAGACCCATACCCGCCATACCCATGGTTGTGACCGTGGCTGTGACCAAAGCCATGACTATGCCCCGAACTGTGGCGATGATCGGCACGGCCGGTGGAAGTCAGCCCTGAAACCATGACGATCGCGGCGAGTGCCGCCATGCGAGCTTGTGACAACATAGGAAACTCCTTGACGAAACAGAATTCTCAAATCGAACTGGAAGGCGGACAGAGTGTGTCGTGAGCGATCAGTTGTGGCAATTCCGACTTTCGGATATTGCGTGTCGCGGAATTGGAGAAAACGTCATGACCGATTTGCGCCGCGGCGTTGACTCGTCCGAGCTAGCGTGGCGAGAGCACACTCCCGCGCGGTTGTTCGCCGGTCGCGCGGGAGCGTCGTATCGGACGGCGACGGCGTTGCAATTGCGGAGCGATCAAGCGGCTGCAGCAGATGCCGTGCGCGACGAGATCGAGCTACTGCGAGACTTCGGCGCTGACTTTGTGAAGCGATACGGATTGTTTGAGGTACAGACAGAAGCCACCTCAAAAACGGAATACCTCGCGCGGCCGAATCGAGGCCGGCGGTTGTCGGATGACGTGAAACAACAGCTTCGGCGGAGTTGCCCTCCGAGGGCGGAGCTACAGGTGGTCGTCGCGGACGGACTGTCGGCGACAGCGGTGGCCGCGCAGTGCCCGGGGCTGCTGCCGCTGCTGTTGGATCGGGCCATTCAGCGCGGTTGGAGAGTTGGTCAACCGTTTGTCGTGCGATATTGCCGTGTCGGGGCGCTGAACGACATTGGTGAAGCGCTCGATCCACAAGTGGTCGTGCTGCTGATCGGTGAACGACCGGGATTGGCGACGGCGGAAAGTATGTCCGCCTATTTGGCCTTTCGGCCTCGGCCGGGAGACACGGATGCAAAACGAAATTTGATCTCGAACATTCATGCGACCGGCGTTTCGCACGACGATGCGGTCGAACGAATCTTGGCGATCGCAACTCAAATGCGAGAACGGCAACTCAGCGGAGTTGAGTTGAAAGAAGTGAGACCAAGCCGCGCAATCGAGCGTCCTAGTTGATGCCATACGAGTTCAGTCGGGCGGCGCTAGATATCGACGGCATGGGCACGAAGCACTCCTCAGCCAACCTATCAATCAATGATCGGAACGATCCCAATTTCCGACTCGTCCTTTCTGTTCCAACGTCAGAACTCATTCACGTGACGAGCCGGTTTTGGGAGTTTTGGCGGTCATCAATTCGTCGGATTGTGCTGAAAAAGTCGCTATAGCTCCAATGATCACGCTTTGCTAGCGTCCCGATTCGCGCGGACGGAACCGCGTAGTTTTTTGCGTCTTGCAGGCATCAGTGATTGAAGAGGGTCGTTCCATGTTTTTGAGCAAACTTTGTATAGATCAACACGGCGAATGTTTGGATCTGTGTATCGATTCGGTTACTCCAGGCCTGAACGTAATTCATGGCACACAAGCGTCGGGAAAATCAAAGGCTGTCGAATTTCTACGGTCAACACTCTACGGCTTCGATCCCGATTTTCTGCCGCGTTATTCTCCCGACGAACATGGCCGGTTCGATGGTACGTTGACGCTGATTGGGCCTCACGGACGACGCACGATTCATCGCGAATCAGCTCACTTGACCATCGAGAGTGACAGTGGAGATGCAACTGACGCGAACGCGCTCCAGGAGTTACGCGAGTTGCACGGTGACTTGTCGCCTCGCTTTCTTGAACAAATCTTTGTGGTCGATTTCGAGCGACCGCCGAGTGCCGTCACGGTGCTGAATCAGGCGTCGCAATATGGATTTGATGTTGAGGATCGTGTTCCTAACGCGGCTCGTCTGGAAGAGGTTGAGCGCAACTTGGCGGAGACCGTCCGGCAGTTGAAATCCTTGCCCGAACCTTCTGAAACTTGGGAGCGATTGGTCGATCGACGTCGCCAGATATTGGACGAGATTGCGTCGCTGGAAACACGCGAACGACGGCGAACCGACGAACATGAACACCAACAGACGCTCTGGAACAGCCGATTGGCCGAATTTGAGTATCAATTGAACGAGGCCCGGCGAGAAATGGCCGCGTTGGACACCACAATCTCACGGCTGCTTGAACAGCGGCAGCAGTTGGAATTGGAGCGTGCGAAATTATCAGACCAACGGATACGGCAGCCTTGGAGCGATGAGCTGAGCAAGATCGACGCGCAGCTCAGTCGTTGGCAACTTGTCCTACACGAAATGTCCCTCGCCAAGAACGATGCCGCATCAGGAAGGCTCGGATCACTGCGAAGTTCGTTGCCTGGTGAAATGCCAGCCTCAGATTCACGCCGGTATCTGACAGCCATCGAATCCACAACACTTCAATTGCAAAAACTTCTTTCTCTGCAAAACACCAGACGTTCGCCCAGTTGTTCGTGTCACGATTTCCACGAAGTCCTGGACGATTCGCTTCAGCAAATGCGCAAGGACGTCTATCAGTTGTGTCACACGCTGAATGTCTGGCAGATACAGCATCAGCAGCAAATACTGTCGGCTCAAAGCCAGCAGTTCGCTCGCTGCGAATCGGAATTGCAATTGGCGATTCAGTCGCTGACTGACCGCCGACAGCGTTTTCTCAACGGATTGGAACGTCCGGAGTCAACGTTGCGACCAGATCACCACGAATTTTGCGATTGCGTCGGACACTTGCGACTCGTTGATGCCTCGACCGAGCGCAAGCCGTTTCTTGATTCTCTCAACGCCGCGCTCGCCGAATGCGACGCCGAACTGCGTCGTGCCGAACAACAACGCAACCAGATCGAACAGCAGATCGCCGATATCAATGAACGATTCCAGCAAGCCAAACAGACGGCCCATCCAAATCGGACGGACTTTGACGGCACGCAGAACGACCTCAACGCGAAACGCGTTCTGTTAGCTTTGGTCGAACAGTCTATTAGCCAGTGGGCACGTCGGCGAGAATCTCTGACTCATGTCGACTGTTTCGAGGAGGAGTTGCATTCGCTGCATTCTCAATCGGCGCAAAGCCTGATTCTTTCGGAGGCGTCTCAAATTGCCCGACAACTGAGCGCGGACGCAATTCAGCAAATCGGTCGCGATGCACATGGCCAGGTCTGGGTGGAAACGTCTTGCGGTACTCTTGTCAAATGGCATGAACTGGCTGATGGCGACCGCGATCAAGCGACACTGGCCGTGCATTTTGCACTTGCCGCAGCTTGCGAGCGGCGCGGAGCTCAGCTCCCGCTCGTGGTAAAATCTCCCTTCTCAAACTCTTCGGATAGCCAGGTTTCCGATGCGATCCGATTTTTGAGAAGTTTCGCTCAGGGCCGACAAATCCTTTGTTTCACGAGTGACGAACATGCGGTGCAAGCCGCGCGAGCCGCCAATGTTCGGGTCGGTATCCTAACACTCCGATCAAATTTCGTTCCTCCTGCGACCAAGGTTGAAACGAGTAGTGACGTCACATCACGCGAGACAGGACGATTCAATTCAAACCGCGAACGGAATAGAAACGAAGCATCACGCGATCACATCCCCTCCGGCCAGACGTCCGAAGCGGCCGCAGATTCTGTCCAACCTCGTATCCGAACGGCCGATTCCGCTGCCAATCGCGAACAGGAATACGACTCGTCAGATACCCTCAGTGACGATGTTTGGACGGACGACGATCCGATTGAACACTTCGGGGAATTGAGCGCGCCGGATGCGGGCCATTTAAGGCGAGCCGGTGTCCACACGATCCGCGAATTTTTGGAAACGCCAGTGGACGACTTGGCCGAACGCTTACGCGGGACGCGACTCACGCGCGAACGACTGCTTCAAAAGCAATCGTACGGCCGACGTCGTAGCCGCAGTCGCCGCGATTGGTCGCGAGTTGAAAGAACTCCGCACTATGGTGAGCGATCAGATCGCGAGACGACTTCTGGTGACCGATCATCACGAACGGCGCGGCCCAAAACTGGAGTCGAAGGCAATCGTACAATGCAAACCAACAGCTCATCTGCCCCTACGACAGTCATTCCAATGTCCGCTCGTGATGGCAGCTTGCGGTTCTTTTTGCATCGCCGCGATCTCGTTGACGCCGCCCCGTCGATCGGTTCGTCGATGGCCCAAAAATTATCCGATATCGGCATCGTCACAGTCGCCGACCTGCTCGACAGCAATCCTGAATCCGCCGCCGCCGAGCTCGGCCATTCGCCAGTCAAAGCCGACACGATTCGCCAGTGGCAACGACAAGCCGAATTGGTCTGCCGCATCCCTCAACTTCGCGGTCACGATGCGCAGATTCTCGTCGCGATCAACATGATCAACACCGAAGAATTGGCTGCAGCAACTCCCGCCGACATTTGGATTCGTGTCAAACGGTTCATGAATACGGACGACTGCAAACGCATTCTTCGTGGAGGTTCACCTCCCAACTTGGAAGAAGTCACCAAATGGATCGCCTGGTCCCAAAAAGCTCGCCCGCTGGCGGCGGCATAGAGTATGTCGCTCAGCCAACATTAGAAACTTCAAACTTCGATGACGTTCGCTCATTGTTTTGAATTACGACATTCCGGCCAACAGATCGCCAGAGCCGCGAGCAGACAAAGCGTCACATCGACCGTGTTGATTTGCTCGGACCAGCGATGCAGTCTTTCGAACTGTGCGTCGCGGACTCCGTCGGGATGAGTGACGATGGCATGCAGCGGAGAGTAAATCGTGAAGTAATCGACGATCATCAAGATCAACGCCAAACTCAACGACACGCCAAAGAACATCCAGCGGCGCGGCTGTTGACGGCGATTCAATCCGATCACCCCGCAGACACCGCCGGTCGTAACCAGACAAAAACCGAAGCCGTAGTACCACGGAAATCGAATCGCCGCGAGCGTGTTCTTCACGCCGGAATCGTAAGCAATCGAGACCTGCTCACTGATCGACGTGCAAACAAACAAGGCCGCCGCGCCGATCCAGGCCGCCAGCGCTAGTCGCGCAATTGTCAGGCAAACGTTTCGCATGGCGAGCAGTGTAGGCTGAGCGATTGCACGCGTCATCGCACTAAATGGCCAAGTGTCAGTAATCGGAGGTCAGTCCCGGCGTGGCGAACGCGGGACTGTCAGTAATCCAAGGTCAGCCAAGTGTCAGTGATCGGAGGTCATTATTCTTTGGGGATTCGTGTTTGATTTGTATTTGATTCTCAACCT
>JANMIF010000332.1:0-26328 GCA_031375695.1 Planctomyces sp. | reverse complement strand
GCGGGCTGAACATTCACAGCAAACCCTTCCCATTCTCCCGAACAAACAATCGCCAGCCGACATCTGGCTCGCGAATTCACACAGAATCTCTTGCGTATTCTGCGCTATGCTTCCAACAAGGCAAATTGGCCCGCCGTGGTCGAATGCGGGGCAGTCGTTGCAATTTGCTGTCGGTGGGCTGAGAATCCTCGCCGCTTCGCCACTCGTTTCTGGCCAGTTCGGATCAGAATTTTTGTGGCCACTCCAGAGAGGATTTTATGAACAGCGTTCGTTTCCGAATCAGTCTGCTCGCATCGTTGCTAATCAGCCTTACGACGTTCCTCGTCGCCGAAGACAAGCCAAGTGAAACCGTCAAAGTCATGGCCAAAGACATTGAGCTGGTCGTGCCGAAAGCCTGGAAGCAAGAAAAGCTCGAAGGTCCGGCCGCGCGATTCCGCGTGGCTCAATTCACGATCAACCCGGCCGAAGGGGATAAATCACCAGCCGAATTGGTCGTGACACAGTTTGGCGGCGGCGGTGGCGGTGTTGAAGAAAACCTCAAACGCTGGAACGGCCAAATCGCTGGCAAGGACCGCAAGATTAAGGTGACAAAAGGCAAGTCCAAGTTGGGTGAATACTACGTCTTTGACGGAAGCGGCACGTACAACAAGCCCGATGGCCCGCCGTTCGCGCAGAAATTTATTCCCGTCGAAGGCCAACGCATGGTGGTCGTGATGCTCAATGTCGAAGACTCGGGAAGCTATTTCTTGAAGCTGACCGGTTCGGAAAAAACCGTCGGCGACGCAGCTACCTCCCTGCGAATGTCATTTGGCGCAAAGGCGGAAGACGAGAAGCCGCATCCTGGCGAGTAAACGATCGTCGTCAAAAATACCACGAGGCAGGCTGTTCATGCCTGCCTCGTGGTATTCTCAGTTCATCAGTTTGGCAAAAGCCGGTTCAATCTTTCTTGAGCAGCAAATGACAACGTTTGCAGCGTCGCCGAGCTTTCACCAAGCAATTGCACTTCGGACAGCGCTTCGTTCGGATGGCAATTTTGCGCTTTGTTCGGGGTCGCATCACCATGACAACGGATTCCTCAAATCAATCGGTTTTCGTGCGGGTCAAATGAGCGGGGAAAAGTAGCGACCGGACGAGCCAATCTCAAGGAAGGTCATTCCTCCATAACCTGCGTCTCTTTCGCCGTGGCTTCGTTGTTGACCGAGTTTTCGTACTGCTTGGTCAGAGTTTGAACTTGCTCTTTCGTCGCGTTACACAAGTCTTCGGTCAGGACTTTTTCCTTTTGAGCCGTATCGGCATGTTTATTGGCATCGCGGCGGACGTTACGGATTGCGACTCGGGCCTCTTCGGCAAACTCTTTCACGCGGGAAACGAGCTGTTTTCGGCGATCGGTCGAAAGCGGCGGAATGTTCAAGCGAATGACCCGACCATCAATCTTCGGAGCGAGGCCGACATCGCTGGATTGAATCGCTTTTGCGATCGCTGCCACGTTGTTTTGGTCATACGGGCGGATCATCAACTGTTGCGGCTCCGGAACGCTCACCTGCGCGATCTGCTTCATCGGCGTCGGCGAGCCGTAAACTTCGACCCGGATATTGTCCACCAAACCTGCATTGGCTCGTCCGGTCCGCAGTCCTTTGAGTTGTTCGCGAAAGACCGAGCTGGCCTTTTCCATGCGTTCTTCGCAGTCCATCAGAATTTCGTCTTGGTCCATGATCAGTCCTTTGAAAAAGAAGTGACAACTGCCAATTGCTTTCACGCCGCAAAACTTAATGGAAGTTGCCGCCCTTGCAAGCATGACTCGTAGAACGCTCGCTCTCGTTGCGGCTTCGATTTCTAGCTCGCATTTCTCACCACGCCATTTTTGCGAGCGGGAAATTCGGCCGGCGTCGAATTTGGCAGCTCGCAGTTGCCAGCGAATTGGTTTCGCGACGGGCATCTGCGGAGATTTGGATGGCGAGTGCGGTCGATTTGGCTCGTGATCGGCTCATTCGAAGTGGTGGTCGGACAATTCGGCGCACACGGAGAACCCGGTCGATCGTTCCGAGTGCGCGCCGAGACTCGAGGGACGACGCGCGCTAGCTCGGCGGCTGTCGCACGATCGAAAGCCAAGGCAGTTGGTTGTTGATCGTCTGGCTGTCGCTCGCGTTCTGTGAAACGCTGAAATCGGAGTTTCAATGGCGGCAGCGGGCGCAAAGGGAGTGCCGAACAGTATTGGGAATGTTCTCCACTCCCCGATCTCGGTTTTCCGAACATTCGCGATCAGAAAGACCATTCGCCGCCGATAGTCAAGCTTTGGATCCAGAACTTGTCGTCGCTGAATGATTCGTGTGGCCGGCGTGGTGTCGAGTTGGCATTTGTCACTGGTGGGATGAAGGCCGGATTCAGCGAGAAGTCGATTTGATCGACCGCGCGGATCGCGTCGAACATGATCATCGCTCGATAGCCGATATGCACCCGCAGGTTTTGGCGAACCCGCCACTTCAACGTGGCTCCGTATTCGGGGAAAATGGTAAAGACCGAGTCTTGGTGATTACCAAGATTCGGACTGAGGGCATAAATGCCTCCCGGACTCGTGGTGGTTCCGACGCCCGTGATGACTTGAGTCGTCTGGCCACTGATGTTGACTTTGCGGTTCAGGCTGCCAGCTCCCATCTTACCCAACAGTGTGAGCGACAAGTTGCCCCGTTCGATTTCGCCTCGAAAACCGAAATCGACTCCGTGGAAAGTGTTCACGGCGGAGAACTCGTCATCCGAGTCGATCTGCGAGTTTGGAAGGGAGTTCGGATTGATTCGTTGATGAAATTGAATTCGATCGGCGAATCGGCCAAACCGATAGCCGATCAGCGCGTCGACGTTTGTGTGTTCGGATTTGTAAATGCTTTCCGCGATGTCGACGTTCGCATCGTAATAGCTGCCGGACTTAGCCTTGATGCTCAGCAATCCCGTGGAACCGTCCACGGGATCGGGATGCGCAATGAGGATGGCTTGCGGCGTTGAGATGGTGTCATTCGGAGCTGGCGTGGCCCCATTCAGCGAAATATCGGTGTATGGCCGGGCGAGAATCGGGAAGTCTGTGGAGTTGAAATCAAACTGCGTTGATTGGCTGGCAAGAAACGAGGTTCCTGCTTCCAGGCGGAGGCCGTATTCGCGGTCCAGCCAGTATCCCGTTTGAAACCGGAAGCCCGACCGCATGTCATCGTTGACTCGGCCCGACAAGAGAATGTCGGTCGTGTTCCGGCCGAGGATTCCAGCCGTGGTGTTTGGCGTTCCAGCGGGACTGGTGGTGACCAGCGGAGGCAGATTGGCTCCCTTCATCCAGCCAAACCAGTATTCGCCGGTGACCCAGTAGTTCGATGGCGACTCCGTCGGCCACCAGTCGGAGGGTTCCTCGAAGACCATCTCGCCGAACGACGGATTGCCGACCATCTGCGGTGCAGTGGTGATCGGTGGTTCGATGGCATGGGGTTGCTCAACGACCGCTGGCTCTTGCCCGAAACTCGGACAAGCCCAGTAGAGCAGGGCAAAAAAGAAAACGCTTCGTCGCAGCGACATGTCAGACTCCATTCGTCATGTCGAAATATCTTGAATTAGGCACACACTCGGAAAAAATTTCCCAGGCGAGCCGGCGGGCGTTAGCCCCCGGACCCATATTGCTGTCTACGTTGCCGTCACCGCCGCCGTGACGTCCGAACTCACGCTCTCGAACGTGCCTCGGAGGTCCGTGTAACTGGCTGTCACTCGCAGGAACAGGCCCACTTCCGCATCGCCCGGCGTGAACGTCGCACCCGTCACGACGTTCGTCACCCCCGTGGTGAACCCGGCGTCGGTGGCGCGCTCCCAAGTGTAGGTGATAGTTCCCAACCCATCCGCGTCCAACAGCGTGTTCGACGCGGTCAACAACTGATCTTTGGCCGGAGTTGTGTTATCAATCGTTACTTGACCGAACGGCGCGTCGTTGATGTTGGTCACCGGTGACGTGACCGCCGAACGCACGCTTTCGGACTTGCCCCCGCCGTCCGTGTAGCTGGCCGGCACTCGCAGGAACAGGCCCACTTCCGCATCGCCTGGCGTGAACGTTTCACCCGTTCCGACGGTCGTCACCGCCGTGGTGAACTCGGCGTTGGTGGCGCGCTCCCAGGTGTAGGCAATCGTCCCCAAGCCATCCGCATCCGACAGCGTGTTCGACGCGGTCAGCAACTGGTCTTCGGTTGGAACGGGGTGATCAATCGTCACCGCACCCGCTGGCGCGGTGTTGCGCACCTCCACCTGGAACGTGGTGTCGCGCATTGCCCCGGACTTGTCTGTCGCTCGAACCGTGATCGCCGCCGTGCCGGTCAAGGTGTTCGAGTACGCCAGGAACAGCCGGTTGTTCTCGATGGTTGCGGTCACCAGCGCCGAATTCGTGTTCCCCTCGATCGAATAGGTCAGGAATTCATCGCGGCGGATGATCTCAACGTCGTTGAGTCGCACAAAGTTTCCCGGCGTCGCGGTCGATGCGAATGCGAGGTCGTCGTTCGGACCGGGGTAGCCATTCAGCGGAATTTCGTTGAGCGCACTGTTCGTGAGGCTTTGATCCCGGATCGTGGTCGCTGCCAAAGCGTCAAGTTCATCAAGACTCGCTACGTCGACACGAGCAAAGACTGTGAAGCCGCCGTTCTGATTATTGAGATTTGCCGAATTGTTGTTGAGGTTGAAGAAGAATTCATTAGTGGCGCTGTTGGGATCTCCCCCCGACTTGGCCATCGCGATGGTGCCGCGAAGGTTCGATCGGTTGGTGCCATCAAATTCGTTCGCGACCGGCTCGTCCTTCTCGATGCGCGTAATCGTGTTGGCCGTGTCGTTGAATATGAATCCGCCCCCTTGCAGGACGAACTTCTGCACTGGACTCGTTTCGGCCAAGCGGTGAAAGAACGTGTTGTCGTAGCGATCGCTGGTAATATAGTTGAAGAAGTTGGCAACGGTCTTGGGAGCCTGCGTGTCGAGCAGGGTCACGTCGATGTCGCGGTCGGTCGTGCCGACCGTGGTCTTGAACCGAATCAAGCTATCGGTGAAGTCGGGATCGCTGAAGATCCCCGCCAAGTCGAAAACTTGATCGGCGGGGTTTTTGGCCAGGCTAATCGCGGCCGGATCACCATTGGGTAGCGTCGGCGTATCATTCACGTTGATCACCGCCGACGTGACGTCCGAACTCACACTCTCGGACGCGCCCTGGCCGTCCATGTAGCTGGCCGTCACTCGCAGGAACTTGCCCATTTCCGCATCACCCGGCGTGAACGTTTCACCCGTTCCGACGATCGTCACCCCCGTGGTGAACCCGGCGTCGGTGGCACGACTCCAGGTGTATGTGATCGTCCCCAAGCCATCGGCGTCCGACAGCGTATTTGACGCCATCAGCAACTGGTCTTCGGTCGGAGTCGTATCATCAATCGTCACCGTGCCGGTCGGCACGTCGTTGACGTTCATCACCGCGGAGGTGACATTTGAATTCACGCTCTCGGACTTGCTCTCGCCGTCCGTGTAGCTGGCAGTCACCCGCAAGAACTTGCCTACTTCTGCATCGCCCGGCATGAACGTCTCACCCATCCCAACGGTTGTCACTCCCGTCGTGAATCCCACATCGTCGGCTCGTTTCCAGGTGTATGTGATCGTTCCCACGCCGTCCGCATCGGACAGCGTGTTCGTTGCTGTCAGTAACTGGTCTTCGGTCGGCGTCGTGTCGTTGATTGTCACTGTGCCTGCGGGCGCGTCGTTGACCACGGTGGCGGTCCCCATCACCGGCGTGCCGAAATCTTTGCCGTCGGTCAGAGTGACCTCGACCGTGATGATGTCGCCAACATTGCCGTTCCCGATGATGGAGAGATCCAGCGAATCGGAATCGGCCCCACTTTGGACGTTGTTGTGGGTTTTCGTCTCGCTCGGGATCGTGATTCCGTTGACTTTCCAGACATAAGTCAGGGTCATGGCGTCATTGTTATTATCGAGCACCGTGAGGTTAGCGGTCAGTGTTTCGTCAGTGCTCGCAGTCGAGCTCAGCTGCAACGTGGAATTAAACACAATCGGTGGCGTGTTGATGAATGTGCTGACATTCATCGGAACCCCATCCACTGTGCCGTCGTTTGGCGTGACTCTGACGCTCACTGAATCACCGGGAACGGGCGTGGGGGTCACCGCCGCCAGATTGAGGATTGGCCCCGTTTCTGCCTGAACCTGATTATTCACGGTCCATCGGTATGTGACCTGAACTGGGTCGCCGTCGTCATCGGACGTTGTGACATTGGCTTGGACTTTTCCACCAGCCGACGGTCGTGTTTCCGATGGAAGCAGCGGCGTTCCCGACGGATCCAGTGAAGCCAACGTGACCGTCGCTTCTGGCAGGGTGTTCGCCACGTTGATCGTGAATTTCGTGTCGAGTGTTGCCCCGAACCGGTCCGTCGCGCGAACCGTGATGTCGGCACTTCCAGTCAAAGCCAAACTGTTCGCGAAATCCAGAAACAGACGGTTATCTTTCAGTGTCACGGTGACCAGCGCGGGATTGGTGTTGTGTTTGAACGTGACGGTGTCAGCCGGAAACGAGTACTTCAGGAATTCATCTCGCTTGATGATCTGGACATCGTTGAGCCGCACGAAGTTCGCCGGTGCAGCGGTCGTCAGGAAATTCGCGGCGTCGTTCGTGCCGGTGTAGCCGTTGAGCGGAATCTCGTTAAGCGCGCTGTCTGTGTTGCTTTGATCGCGTATTGGTGTCGCAGCCAGAGCGTCCAGTTCATCTAGGCTCGCCGTGTCGACGCGGGCAAACACTGTGAAGCCGCCGTTCTGGAAGTTGAGGCCATTCGGAGATGTTCCAACATTGTTCCCAAGGTTGAAGAAGAATTCGTTCGTCGCACTGTTGGGATTTCCGCCCAACTTGGCCATAGCGATCGTACCACGAACGTTCGAACGATTGGTGCCATCAAATTCGTTCGCGACCGGCTCGTCCTTATCGATTCGCGTAATCGTGTTGGCTGCATCATTGAATTTGAATCCGCCACCTTGCAGTACAAACTTCTGTGTCGGCGTGGTTTCAGCCAAGCGGTGAAAGAACGTGTTGTCGTAATCATTGCCAGTGACGTAGTTGAAAAAGTTGGCGACCGTTTGTGGTGCGTCCGTGTCGAGCAGAGTGACGTTGATGTCGCGATTGGTCGTACCTACGGTCGTCTTGAAGCGAATCATGCTGTTGGTCATGTCGGGATCGTCAAAGACCCCCGCTAAGTCAATGACTTGACTCGGTGCGTTCTTGCCGACGTCGATCGTGCCCGGCTCACCGTTGGCCAGTGTTGGTCGATTGTTTTCTCTAAAGTTCACATTGGTGTCGACGGTTCCGGGTGCCGCGAAGCCAAAGGTTGCAGGACGCGTGGCATTCGTCCGGAACTGCCGGACTGACAGCAGTTGAGGAGAAATCTGATTGGTAAACGCCAAGTTCCTCGTTGCGGTCTGCCCGCCCGCGACGGCGATGT
The DNA here is from genome assembly GCA_031375695.1 of Planctomyces sp. Classification (GTDB taxonomy): domain Bacteria; phylum Planctomycetota; class Planctomycetia; order Planctomycetales; family Planctomycetaceae; genus SXKJ01. Next base: position 18,838 of record JANMIF010000332.1, on the reverse strand, counting down.
TCCTGAGGATCAGCGGTGCCGCGACAACTCCGGGGTTGTCGATCGGTTTTGCCTGAATTTGATAGTTTCCCGGCAAGACATTTTGATAGGTGAAGGTTCCATCGGCTTTGGTTTTGACCTTCAGATTGGCAACCGCCACGCCAGTCGATGTCCTTCCAGACAAAGTCAAGGTGACGCCGGGCATCTTGGTTTCATTCTTGGCGTCCATCGGCTTGGCATCCAAATGTCCATCCCGATCGGCGTCAATGAAAGCCGTTCCCGTAATCGCTCCCGATGCGTTGCCGACCAGAAGCGCGCGAGATTCGAGCGACTCAATCGTCGACAGTTCCATCGCGGACACCAAATTTTGACGTCGCCCGTAAGTACCGCCACGCCGAGCTTTCGCAAACAATTTCCAAAATCGCCAAGTCAGCCGAGTCATCCGCTGGTCTCCCAATTTTCACTCAGATTCACGTTCATTCATTGGCGTCGCCGTTTTCGTGCTCGGTCTGACAACCTAGCGCGACTGGCGAAGCTGGGTCGCAATATCAGCCAACACCGACTCCGAGATCACGGCGCACGTAAAAAGGTATCGGCTAGGTAGACTTCGTAGACAATTCCGGTTTTGCAAATTTTCAGAGATTCACGGGAAAATCTCCGCTTCCGGCAATGCTTCACTGAAATGGGCTCAAGTGGCGGTAATTTTTGGATTCGGGTTTCGCCATTCCTTCGGGCCTCGAGCCTCAAGTTTCGGATTTCTCCCCCTCAGCTTTCCCAATCCAGCCGCACGATGTGGCCTGCCGTAAATCCGCAGATCAACCATTCCCCCAGCGGATCGCAGATGACACGAACCACGTCGTCATCGACGCGCGTGGCCCACAGCAGTTGGCCGTCCGAATCGAGCCAATACAAGTGCCGCTCCATCGTCGCTGCGGCAATGCGATCGGCCGAGAAGCTGCATCCTACGCGGCTGACAGTCCCTTCGATCAAGTACGAATCACGCAGTGAGCCATTCAGGTCCAGAGCTTGAATGCCGTGATTGAATCCCGCCATCAGAATCGTGTCCCCGTCGCCAGCCGCGGACATGTCCCCCAAAGACGTGAAACTTTTTTCACTCCACAACATCAACCCATTCAATTGATGAGCACAAATCTGGCCGTAGTCGGCGGCCCCCACGATGACCGCTTCACTGGCCACGAACCGCAGCCACTTCATGGGCCGAATCGTATCGAACACAGAAACCTGTTCGCCGTTCTGGCCGAGCACCAGATTCCCGCCGTTGGCCAAACTGACCGCTGTATGATTTCCGAACGGGGCGACCGCCACACTCAGAGCCGGTTCGGGGAGCCTGACCGACCATTCCTGTTCCAACTGCGCGTTGAGCCGAAACACACGCCGCTCGCCAACAATCGCCGCACCAGACGCCGCCGTGTCGGACCAAGCCAAGTCGCGAACACCTTTTAACCCGCGTGAGACCGTCAGCAGCTGTCCGCGACGATCCAGCCGATACAACCCACCGGTCGCGTCCGCCGCGACCACCTCGCCCGATTCGCGACCCATATCGAGCGCTACCAGCGGAGCCTCTGTCGCGAAAGCCCAACGAACTTTCGGCGGAATCCCCTGGCCTTCAGACAACCAATCTGGCTTAAACATGTTCATGACGGCGGAGGATAATAGGAAAAGAGTCGAACGAATGCAGGGAGATGACGAATGGAGCCGCAGATTTTTCATGGGGTTGTTGAGTTCGTCGTCCCCCTGCAATCGTTGGACTCTTTCAGCTTCCCGACCAGCCGCTAACATCCTGCCGCGCCGGTTCGGCCAAATAAAAGTTCATCACTCCAGGAGGTTGCCCATGTTCGCCTGCAAAGGAAATGGTTTTCGATGTTTGTCGCTCGTTCTGACCGCTGCCGCGCTGATCATCGGGCCGAAATTCGGCCAATCGTTGAATCACGCTTTCGCCCAGGAAGCCAAAGCCGAGTCGAAGCCAGCTCCCGATCAGTTCCAAGTGAAGTTAGAAACAACTCAGGGCAACGTGGTCATCGAAGTGCATCGTGACTGGTCGCCGCACGGAGCTGATCGGTTTCACGAATTGGCCAGTATTGGCTTCTTTGACGACTGCCGCTTCTTCCGCGTGCTGCCGAAATTCGTAGTCCAATGGGGCATTCATGGCGATCCGAAAGTCATGGACAAATGGCGTGACGCGACAATTAAGGACGATGACGTTCCGGCGGCCTCGCGGCAATCGAACAAAAAAGGCTTTGTCGTCTTCGCCAAATCGGGAGCACCCAATTCCCGCAGCACTCAACTGTTCGTGAATTACGCCAACAACGAACGGCTCGATGAACTCGGCTTTACCCCCTTCGGCAAAGTGATCGAGGGTCTCGACGTGCTCGAAAAACTGAATGCCGAATACGGCGAAGATGCGAGTCAGCAGCAGGGGCGAATCCAAAAGGAAGGCAACAAATTCCTCGACAAGAATTTCCCTGGCCTCGACTCGATCAAGAAGGCGACGATCGTACCGAACAAAAAATGACGCGATAAGCCGATAAGCCCGCGATAAGCCACAGTGACGCAAACGGCTCTCGTGCGAACTAAGTGGCCTTGCATCGTGGGATAGGCTTCCAGCCCGTCGAAGTCGCCTAGAAATGGCAGGCTGGAAGCCTATCCCACTGCTTTACTTTTTTACTTTTCAATGCTGGTCTACTTAGCGCATTCTGAGCCACTTGAGCCACGTCGTCCAAAAAGAAACCGGTGATTTGCGTGTCCGGTCAGACTGAAATCGCCGAGAGTTTTCCTGGAATTCGACAAAGCCTGGATCGGACACCAAACGCCGGTGCCGCCGACCAACTCTGCCCCGAGTACCGAATCGTAGCCACCAATTAAGCAGACTTTGCGACAGATTCATGTGGATGCCCTTCGCACTGAAACTGACCGGCCCATGATTGCCCGGACGACTGTCGGACGGATACCACTCAAAACGAAGTTCCGATGGCTTTCTCAACCGGACTCGAAGCAACAATCCACGGATCGCGGCTCTGTGCATTTTTTCGTTTCTCATTTGTCTTCAGCGATACCACAAAGTCCGGGGTCGAGAATCCGAAGGACTGCCTGGCTGCTTTTCAACTGACGGAGTTTCTCCATGCGACGATCTCTTCCCGCGTGTGTGCTAGTGTTGATGTGCCTAATCACGAGTCGGCTGTTGGCAGAACAACCGATCACGATGCCGAAGCCATGGGTCGTCGCGCATCGCGGATTGCTGAAGCATTCGCCGGAAAACACGTTGTCGAATTTTCACGCGTGCGTCGAACTGCGAATCGGCTTCGAAATCGATGTGAGACGCAGCCGCGATGGGCAGCTCGTCTGCATCCACGATGACACCGTCGATCGCACGACGAATGGACGGGGAGCGGTCAACTCGCTGACGGTCGATCAGCTTCGGCGGCTGGATGCGGGCGGCTGGTTTGGACCCGCGTTTCGTGGTGAGACTATTCCCACGCCGCGTGAAATCTTTGAACTGATCGGCGCGCACGTTAATCACGTCGCCCTGATCGCGATTGACCTGAAAGACCGCGACATCGAATCCGAAATTGTCCGTCAAGCAAAAGACGCGGGTGCCCTGAGGTATTTGCTGTTCATCGGCAACGCGATCGACGATCCGAAAGTCCGCCGAGCGTTGCGACAAGCAGATCGCCAAACACAGGTCGCTTGTTTGGCTCGGACCGCAGAGGACTTGCCTGCCGCGCTGGCCGATAAGGATTCCGATTGGGCCTATCTGCGCTTCGTGCCATCTCCCAAAGAGATGGATCAAATTCACAAAGCTAGCAAGCGAGCATTCATTGCTGGGCCTGCAGTTGTCGGGCTGGAACGTGCCAATTGGCAAGCCGGAATACAAGTGGGAGTCGACGCCATTCTCACTGACTTCCCGCTCGAACTCGCCGACGAAGCTCGCGCCGACGAACGCAGTCCGGATGTGCAATTCGACCGGTTAGCGAAACAGTACATCGACGAGTCACCGGCCCTGTCGCCGATCGGCGCGACGGCGCTCGGAGACCATCGCTTTGATTCCGCAATCGACGACGTCAGCGAGGCAGCGCGAAAACACGAGCGAACGTTCTATCAAACCTTTCTTGGTGAGTTGGCAAAGCTCAATAAGACAACGCTCAGTCGCGAAAACCAAGTCGATTACCAACTGCTGACGCAACAGCTTCGGGGCGATTTGTGGCGGCTTGATGTCCTTCAGGAATGGGCCTGGAACCCGGTCGCGTATGCGCAGCTCACAGGCGGTGCGATCTATGGGCTGATGGCTCGCGAGTTTGCTCCAATCGAAAGACGGTTGATGCACGTGGCCGACCGTCTCGAAAAAATGCCGAAGTTGTTTGAACAGATTCGCGGAACGCTTGACGGCAGTCACGTCCCGCCGATTCATGCCCAGACGGCCGTCAGCCAGAGTCGCGGATTGATCAGTATCCTCGACAACATGGTCAAACCGCAGCTAGGCAAGCTGAGCGACGCCGATCGCGCACGGATTGAGAAGGCGATGACACTTGCAACCGACGCTGTCGAGCAACATCAAAAATGGCTCGAAAAAGAATTGGAGCCGAATGCCACAGGAAATTTCCGTATCGGACCGAAGATGTTCGATGCGAAACTGGAGTTCTCGCTCGGTAGCAAGCTGTCACGTCCAGAGGTTCGCGATCGCGCCGAGTTTGAATTGCGCCGTGTGCGAGCCGAGATGTATTCCATCGCTCGTGGCGTGATGCTCAAAGCTGGTCCGAAATCTATAAGCAATGCTCCCGAAAAGCCGTCAGCCGAACAACAGCAGAAAGTCATCACCGCCGCGCTAGAGAAGGCGTATGCCGAGATTCCCCCTCGCGACGGCATTGTCGACTTCGCCAAGAAATCACTGGAGGTGACGACTGAGTTCGTGCGCAAACACGATCTCGTGACGATCCCTCCCGATCCACTGGAAATCATCCTAATGCCGGAGTTCCAACGCGGCGTATCAATCGCGTACTGCGATTCGCCGGGACCGCTTGATGTGGGACAGAAGACGTACTACGCCGTCTCACCCATCCCCTCCGAATGGACCGAGAAGCAAGTCGGCTCATTCCTACGTGAGTACAACTTCCGCTCGATCCACGACCTGACGATCCACGAAGCGATGCCCGGTCATTTCCTGCAGATCGCTCACTCAAACCGTAGTCCGCGCCGCCTGCGAGCTCTCCTGGCGTCAGGTACATTTATCGAAGGCTGGGGCGTATATGCCGAGCAGCTAATGTCAGAGGAAGGATTCCTCGACCGCGACCCGTTGATGCGGCTGATCGCACTCAAGTGGTACTTGCGAGGCATCGCCAATTCGATCCTCGACCAAGCCATCCACGTCGATGGCATGAACCGGGAGGATGCGATGAAGCTGATGGTCCACGACACGTTCCAAGAAGAACGTGAAGCCGCTCTCAAATGGGTCCGAGCACAACTAACCTCGACGCAACTCTCAACGTACTTCGTCGGCTACCAGGAACACCGCGACCTCCGCACCGCTGCCGAAAAAACCTGGGCCGACAAGTTTACGCTGAAACGCTACCACGACGGCACGCTGTCGTTCGGCTCACCACCGGTGCGATTCGTGAAGGCGCTGTTGTTGGATGAGCCGATCCCGGAGTGAAAGTGAAGAAGTAGAGCAGACTCTCACCTGCCATGACGCCGTTCAACCTAGCGGCAGGCAGGGAGTTTGCCCTGTTCAACTGAAATCGGTTCACATCAGTATGGTGCTCTTGAAATGTTTCCGGCGGATGTTTGAACTCTCACGTCAATCCTTGGCGATGGAGAACAACTTGCAGAATCCTTGTCGAATTCGACTCAAGCGCTCGTTGTCACTGATTCTTATCGGCCTGGCTTCAGTCCAGCCGTTGTTCGCTCAAGAAAAAGAGAAGTCCGTTTTGCCGGAGCACTATGTGCTGGGGCCGATTCGCGTGTTCTACGCGATTGATGGCAAGTCGGCGGTGCCTAGTGCGGACAAGGATGCGTCGGGGATACCGGATCATGTCGAGGATGTGGCCAAGCAGGTCTGGGCGGCGCATCGATTGTTTTGCAGTGTGCTGGAGTTTCCCGATCCGCTTACGAGTGAGCGTTATCCCGGAGTGAACTGCATTCAAGTGAGTCTTCGGGAGCGTGGGGAAATCGGCGGCGGCAATGGCAAAGCGTTTGAGAACTCACAGCGGGCTAGGCCGATTCCCGAAGGCAAACCGGACGACCGAGCCATCGTCATTTCGATGGGCAGTCACGTTGAAGGGCTGAAGAATATCACTCCCGCGCACGAGATGTTTCATCTGATTCAGTACGGAGCAACCTATTTCAAGAAGAGCTGGTATCTCGAAGGACAGGCCCGCTGGTCGGAGCACGCTCTGGCGAAGGAAGGACTTGGCGACGTGAAGTATTCACCGAAAGGGCCTTGGCCGCAGGAGCCGGCAAATCTCACAAAGCTGTTCGGGATGTCCTACGACGCGGAATTTGTCCTGTGGAATCCCATCGCCAAGAAAACGGACGCGAAGGGAACTCTGCCGCAGAAGCGACTCGACAAGGAACTCACCGAACTGTGTTACTCGGATGGATCGCCGGTACTCAAGGATCTCGACCTGACCGGAGCCAACATCATGCGCGAGATCCTGATCGAGTTGGGCAAGATGGACGACGTTGCGTACAAAGAACTCGGCTATGAATCGTGGAGCGAAGAGAATCAGCAGTCACCGAAAAACGACCGCTACATGTACCAAGCGATCATGGATGTCCTTCGTCGCCAATCTCCACCAGTGGGTCGCTTCAAAGCGGACGCCAAAGCCAAGTAGCTACTCGCCATGCTGACGAAGTGAAAGCCACGCCTGCCGGAATTAACGAACGAATGACCAACGCGATCGGAACGCTGCGACTCAAAAGTATGAAACGATTGCTCCGAGAAATTCTGAACTCAATGCTCATCATCCTGGGAATCTTTTCGGCCTGCATGGGCTTAGCGCCCTTGATTCAGAGCAACTCGGTGATGGGCTGGCCGGTGGTGAGAATCGGGATCGGGCGGCCGGCGTTGGTGAGGTACGACGTGGCCACGTCGATGCCGAAGCGGGAGTAGATTGTGGCCAGCAGGCAATTGCTGTCCATAATGCGTTCGATCGGCTCTTCGCCGCGGCGGTTGATTGCGCCGATGACTTGGCCCATCTGCAAGCCGCCGCCGGAAAGAAACACGCTCATGGCTTTTGGCCAGTGATCGCGGCCCGGTCGCCCGCTACGGTCTTGATGAGAAATCTTCGGCGTGCGGCCGAACTCGCCGCAGAACAGGAACAACACGCGATCGTTCAACTCGCGAGCAAACAAGTCTTCAATCAACGCCGAAACCGACTGATCGAACGACGGCAGCTTCTCACGGAAAGCGTTGAAGATGTGCGAGTTGACCGAATGGTCGTCCCAATTGCTGGTGACGCCCGTTTCCGGTTTCAGCCGATATTCCGCCTGGCACTGCACGAAGCGGACGCCCGACTCGACGAGCCGACGGCAGGTCAACAAGCTCTTGCCGAAGTGAGTGTCCCCGTATCGCTGTCGCGTGCGTTCGTCCTCAAGCGACAGATCGAATGCCTCACGCGTGCGACTGCTGGCAAGCATCTCGATGGCGCGGCGCTGCAAGCCGTCGAGCATCGGCAGCGTTCCGTGCTGGTCGAGGATGCGCGGCAGCGAGTCCAGTGACTTCAATAAGCCGCGCCGACGATTGAGCGACAGCACTCCTTCGGACGATATCGACAGGCTGCCAGCTGAGTCGTCCGAACGATAGATCGGGATCGGATCGTACTGGTTGTCGCCGGTGGACGAGCGCGGGTTCGGACTGGGCATGTAGGGGGCATACGCCGGTCCCAGATACGCCGGCCCGCCGCCGTAGAATTTCGTATTCGCCATGAACAGCGGAATGTCGCGAACTTTAGTTTCGAGTTGCTTCGCGACGATCGAGCCAAGTTCGGGGAACTCCGAATGATTCAGGTTCGCGGCTTTCGACTGGTAGCCGGTGAGGAACCGATTGGTCCCGCCGGAGTGTTCGGCCCGCTCGTGATGCAAGCTGCGGACGATCGCGAACTTGTCCGCCATGCACGCCAGCGTCGGCAACATCTCGGTAATCTCGACACCCGGCACATTGGTCCGAATTGGAGCGAACTCGCCGCGATATTCGGTCGGGGCTTGTGGTTTCAAATCGAATAGGTCGAGATGACTTGGCCCACCATTGGCCCAAAACAGGATGACCGAGAAATCCTTGGAGACAGCTCGCTTGCCGTCAACCTGTTCCGTCGCCGCCAGTAATCGCGCAAGATTCGGGCTCGCGCCCACCGCCAGCGCACCCAAGTTCAAGCCACCGACCTGCAGCCAAGTCCGTCGACCGACCGGTCCGGGACAACGATCGTCAATATGTTGTGCCATCATTCACAACTCAATCTGAGACGCGATTTTCTCCAAGCGATGCTAGCTTCTCGGCTCAAAAATAGCTTTGTTGAACTTCGCAATACCGAACGAGCGTGATCGCCATGCGTGTGATGTCGGAGTCGCTTGAATCCCGATTTTCGTTCTGTCATAGTTCCCGCCCTTCCCGCCGAGACTGGACCTGATTCAGTGAGGAATGAGGTCTTGTTGGCTGTGAACTACACGGCGCAAGATCGGTTTTTGGCGGGGTTGGTTCGGCATGTCGCCGGACTGTTTTTCCAAACCTACTGCGAACGGAATCATGTTCGCGGAGAGTCCGCCTCATCCATGATGGACGCCTTGGAAGCTAAATCGCTCGCGGAATTCATTCAAACGCTGCTCGGATGTAGCGCGACGGTGGCGTATGTCGTAGCCGTAATTGCTCATGTCGGCTTGGTCGGCGCGTGGTTTGGGTTGCCGGCCGGCCTCTTTATTTGGGCCGAACGAAAAATCTCCGGCCGCATTCAAGATCGACTGGGGCCGACTCGCACAGGCGGACGATTCGGCTGGCTGCAGTCGCTGGCGGATGGGGCCAAGTTGATTCAAAAAGAAGATCTCGTGCCGAAGGATGCCGACGGGGTCATGTTCCGACTCGCTCCATATATTGTGGTCGTGGCGTCGTTCGCGGCATACATGGCGCTCCCGTTTTCAGATAACTGGGTCGCGGTCGGCTTGGACGTAGGGTTGTTTCTGACGCTGGCGATCTTGTCCCTGGAAGTGCTGGGCGTGATTCTCGCCGGATATTCCAGCGGATCGAAGTGGGCGCTGTTCGGAGCGATCCGCGAGTCGGCTCAGATGGTGAGCTACGAAATCCCGATGGCGATTTGTGCTCTGTGCCCGATCGTCACGGCTGGGACATTGAATCTGAATGAAGTGCAGTTGCTGCAAAGCGGCGGGGGCGAGCCGCTCAGTTTTCTGCGCTGGAACATTCTGCATCCGTTCAACTTTTTTGCGTTCTTTGTTTACTTCACCTGCGCGACAGCAAGCTGCAAGCGCGCACCGTTCGACTTGGCGGAAGCGGAGAGCGAACTGGTGGCGGGCTTCTTGACTGAATACTCCGGGATGCGCTGGTCGTTCTTCTTCTTGGCCGAATATGCCAGCATGTTTCTGGTGAGCGGTTTGGCCGCAATCCTGTTCCTCGGCGGCTTTGATGACGGCCTCGGGCTGATCGGCATGGTCAAAGCTTCGACGTCGAGTGGCGTCGTGCATTACTTGGCGAACTGCGTTGGATTCGTGGTGTTCTTGATGAAGGCGTCGGTGCTCGTTTGCGTGCAGATTTGGGTGCGGTGGACTTTGCCGCGACTCCGTATTGATCAAGTCATGACGACCTGCTTGAAGTACTTGATCCCGATTAGCTGCTTCTTGTTTGCTGGAACGGTTGCCTGGCCGTTTGTGCTGCTGAAGATGACTCAGCATTCAAACTTGCTCGGCGGCCCGGCAGGTGCTCGATTGGTCAAGCCGGCGGCGAAGAGCAAGAAGCTGAGTCGGGTTGACGCCGTCGACAATGTTCGACCGTGGGTTGCCGCCAAGGAGAACTCACGATGACCGCCGAGACGGCCCTGTTTTATCTGTTCGCCTTTCTGACGTGCGGCGGCGCGGTCGCGGTAGCACTGACTCAGAACATCGTGCGCATGGCCTTCTCGCTTGTCCTGACGCTCGGCTCAGTCGCCGTCTTGTTCTTGTTGCTCGGAGCGGACTTTGTCGGGGCGGCTCAGCTTTTGGTGTATGTCGGCGGGACGCTGGTGCTGTTGGTGTTCGGGGTGATGTTGACGGCGACGGGGCCGTTTACTCGGATCAAGAGTGCGCCGGCTGATGTGATCTTGTCCGGGCTGATCGGCGTGGTGTTTCTCTTCATCGTGTCCCGCACGGTGACGTCGGTGAATTGGGACAAGGTCAAGACCGACGTGTCGATTGGGACTCACGCACCGGCGGTTGAGCCGGCGTTCAACCCGACTCAGCAAGGGAACACGACTCGGCCGCTTGGTTTGAGTTTTCTGTCCGTGCGATCGGATCGCGATCTAAAAACCGGTGATCAAGCGGCTGCGGCGAAGGCGTCGGGAATTGTCGCTAAGCCGAGTGCGGGATATCTACTGCCATTTGAAATTGTGTCCGTGCATCTGCTCGTCGTGTTGGTCGGAGCGGCGTATCTTGCCCGAACCAAACGACGCGCGGCTGTGTAGCATGGGCGGTCCGCCTGTGCCTGGTGAGTAAATTGAATTGATTTCAAAAAAAGACTGACTGCCACAGGCGAGCCGCCCGTGGCTACGGGAAATACCACATGGATCAGCTTGGTCCGAATCCGTTTTTGTTCATCGGCGCAGTTCTGTTTGTTTGCGGAGTGGTCTGCATGACGACGAAGCGGAACGGCATTGGCGTGCTGATGGGGGTGGAGTTGGTGCTAAATGGAGCCAGCTTGAACTTCATCACGTTTTCCAAATTCACGCCACTGGGGCTGGATGGCCAGGTCTTTTCGTTGTTCGTGATCGTGCTGGCGGCGGCCGAGGCGGCTGTGGCTCTGGCGATCACTCTTAACTTCTACAACAACCACCTGACGATCGACGTCGATCGCGGGGATGAATTGCACGGATAATTGAATCAGCCGCAGCACGCTCGAATTGAACGTTGGCGAGTTCCAGCTGATCTAAAGAAAAACCATGATTGACCTCGGCGACAAACTTTCGACTTTGCTGGCGATTGCCTGGCTGTTGCCGTTGCTGGGCTTCGTGATTGAAGTCTTTGGCGGTTATTGGGGCTCGCGGAAGAGCAAGGCAGCGGCGAATCTGGCCATCGGCTGCATTGCGACCGGGTTCTTGTGCAGTGCTCTCGCCCTGTGGATGTGGGGCGACGCGACTGGTTGGACGGCGTTGGCAGCTGCGCATGGCGAACATGGGACGACGGATCACGCGACACAAACCGTGTTCTCCGGCTCGTTTTACACGTTGGCCGATTTTGGCGACTTGCATCTGTCGCTCGACTATTACATCGACAGCCTGACCTTGGCGATGTTTGTGATGGTCACGTTCATCGCGACCTGCATTCACGTTTTCGCAACTGGGTACATGGCCGAGGAACTGGTTGACGATTACGTCGATCACCAGGTTCACACGCATGACGGCGGGCACTTTCATCGGCCCGGGCGGTTCTACAAATTCTTTTCGTACATGTCGCTGTTCTGCTTCGCGATGCTCGGACTGGTGCTTGCAGGCAACATTTTTCAAGTGTTCATCTTTTGGGAGTTGGTCGGCATCTGCTCGTATTTGCTGATCGGTTTTTATGTCGAACGGCATTCGGCCAGCACGGCGGCGAATAAGGCGTTCATCGTCAACCGAGTCGGCGACTTTGGGTTCATCATCGGCTTGATGATCCTGTGGACGTCGTTCGGGACGTTCAGCTTTGGCGATCGCGATCTCGGTGAAGGCAAGAAGCAAGCCGGATTGTTCTCGATGGTGGCTCGTGGCGAACACGGCGAGTTCGCCACGACGAACCACGGCCAGGATGTTGTCCTCAAGACTTTTGATGATCACGGACACTTGCAAGTACCGGCCGAAACGGATTCAACGCGGAAGACGATCGCGTACACGCTGCTGATCGTGGCTGGGCTGGGAGTTTTTGGTGGCTGCGTGGGCAAGAGTGCTCAGTTCCCGCTGCAAACGTGGTTGCCCGATGCGATGGAAGGCCCGACGCCCGTGTCGGCGCTCGTGCATTCGGCGACGATGGTCGCGGCCGGGGTGTATCTGGCGGGACGGTTTTATCCGGTGTTCGTGCCGGAAGTGTTGTTGACGATCGCATATGTCGGCTGCATCACAGCGTTCGTGGCGGCGACGATTGCGATCGTCGCGACCGACATTAAGAAGGTGCTGGCCTATTCGACGATCAGTCAGCTTGGATACATGATGCTCGGCCTGGGAGTCGGCGGCTGGGCGGCCGGGCTGTTCCACTTGATCACTCATGCGTTTTTCAAGTCGTTGATGTTCTTGTGCTCGGGCAGCGTGATCGCCGGCTGCCATCACGAGCAGGAAATGACCAAGATGGGGGGCCTGTTGAAGAAGATGCCGATCACGGCGTTGACGATGCTCGTCGGCGTGATCGCGATTGCGGGGCTGGCGATTCCGGGGCTATATGTCCGGTTCTATTGGCTGTGGATTCTCCCGGTTCCGTACCCGTCTATCGTTAGTCCAGAGGCACTTCCCGGAGCTTACGCACTCGCGCTGTCGGGCTTTCACTCGAAGGATGCGATCCTGGCGACCGGGTTGGCATTCGAGAACCTCAATCAAGTTCACTTTCTGCTGTTCTTGATCCCGTTGCTGACGGCGGGGATCACGTCGTTTTACATGTTCCGCTTGTGGTTCTACACGTTCCTGGGAAAGCCGCGCGATCAGCATTTGCACGAACACGTTCACGAATCGCCGTGGGTGATGACCGGGCCGCTGGTAGTGTTGGCGTTCTTTGCCGCGTTCTGCGCGTTCGCGGGCGAAGAGGGCAACTTGTTCAAGATGCTGTCGCACAGTCAGCCGGCGCATGTGGCTCACGGGTTTGACGGATCACATGCCGGGTCGGTGTCGCTGCCGGATCACGACGCGATTCATAAGTCGCATTCGACGGCCGGTAACGCGGCGCTGTTGGCGGCATTCATCGGGATGACGATTTCGTACTTGATCTACGGCAAGGGAGTCGTGGATCCCGACGACATCAAACGGCAAGCGGCGGCCGTGCATGGCTTCCTGGTCAACAAGTGGGGTTTCGACGACTTGTACGATGCGATGTTCGTCAAACCGGCGCATGTGGTGGCGAAGTTTGCGGCGGCGATCGACAAGTTTGTGTTCGACGAAATCCTGCACACGTTCGTGCGGATCGGCATTGTGATCTCGAAGTGGGATCGCAAGTTCGACGAAGGGGTCATCGACGGCTTCGTCAACATGATGGGCAATTCGACACATTCGATGGGGCTGGGCCTGCGAAACGCGCAGACCGGCAGCATCCGACAATATGTGACCTTCATCGCGATCAGCGTCGTGACGCTATTCGTGCTGCTGTTCGCGCTGTATCCAAGCGGGTGAGGTTTGTTTGGCCCCCTGTGCTCATCGTGCCTCTGTGGTTTGATCCCAGCGCTCGTTGGATCACAGCGGCACGATGAACACAGAGAACGATTACGAAAAATCATAAGCGGTGCTGATACACCGCACTCCAAAAGTAGAGAAGTACGGACTATGTTCACTCCTGAGGCAATGACAAGTTGGGTGATATTTGCCCCAACGATCGCTGCGCTGTTGTTGGTCTTCTGCGACAAGAAGGCTGAAGAAGCAATGAAGTTCATCATGCTTGGCGGGACCATCGTCACGTTTTTTCTGACGCTGGCGCTGGCGGGGACGTACAACTTCGCCGAACCGGGGATGCAGGCCGTCGTGAAGTTGGACTGGGTGAAGAGTTGGAACATTTACTATCAGACCGGCTTCGACGGGATCAGCTTGCCACTGGTACTGCTGACGAGCTTTGTCAGCATGTTGTCTGCGGCGGCCTCGTGGGGGATCAATAAGCAGGTTAAGGGCTACTGCATTCTGTTCCTGCTGTTGGAAACCGGGATGTTGGGCGTGTTCTTGTCGCTCGACTTCTTCCTGTTCTATGTGTTCTGGGAGGTGATGCTGCTGCCGATGTATTTCCTGATCGGCATCTGGGGCGGGCCGCGTCGCGAGTATGCCGCGATCAAGTTTTTCCTGTACACGCTGGCCGGATCGGTGCTGATGCTGATCGCGATCTTGATGTTGTACTTCGGAAGTGCTCCGGAAGGTGGCATCGGGACGTTCGACTTGATGCAGTTGATGGCAATGGCCGAGAAGGGAACGGTATTCAGTCCCGGTTTGCAGATCGCCGCGTTCATCCTGTTGTTCATCGGCTTTGCGATCAAAGTTCCGACGTTCCCGTTTCACACCTGGTTGCCCGACGCGCACGTTGAAGCTCCGACGCCGATCTCGATGATCCTGGCGGGAGTGCTGCTGAAGATGGGTGGCTACGGCATCATCCGCATCGCGTTTCCGATCTGCCCGTATGGTGCTCAGTACGCCGCGTATGCCCTAGTGGCGATTGGCGTGATCAGCATCGTTTACGGAGCGTTTGCGGCGTTGGCTCAAACCGACTTCAAGCGGATGGTGGCGTATAGCTCTGTCAGCCACATGGGTTATGTGCTGCTCGGTATCGCCGTCTGGAAGATTTCGGAGACGACCGGAGCCGCCGAAGGCCGCAACTACTGGCTGATGGGAATGAGCGGTGCGATGTTCCAAATGATCGCTCACGGCATTTCTTCTCCGGGCATGTTCTTTATGGTCGGCGTGGTTTACGACCGCGTGCATCACCGCGACCTGAATAAGTTCGGCGGCTTGATGGCTTTGATGCCGATGTATTCTGGCATGGCGGTGGTGATCTTCTTTGCTGGGCTTGGTCTGCCGGGGCTGTGTGGATTCATCGGTGAAGTGTTCGTCGTGCTGAGTGCTTGGAATTATTCCAAGACGCTGGCCATCGTCTCGGCGAGCGGTGTAATTCTGACCGCCGGCTACATCCTGTGGGCGGTGCAGCGTGTTTACCTCGGCTCCGAATACAAAGGCGAGCACAAGGACGAAATCGAGAGCAATCCGATGAACTCGCGTGAAAAGGCGATTGGCTGGGCGTTGATCGTGCCGGCGATCGCACTCGGCGTCTATCCAATGTTTGTCTTCGACTACACCGACAAGCCGATGGCCAAGTTGGTGCAAAGCTTGGATCAAGGTTACCAAAACACCGTCAAAGCCAACGGCGGCGTGCAGACCAGTCAAAAGTAGTTCGTAGTTCCGCCTTCAGGCGGTTGCGTTCGATTTCCGCCCCAAAGCGGTACTACAAGCATACAACCATGAATGAAATCGGTTCCTTAGTCGTCCGCCTGTTGGACGAAACGACGAAGACTTCGGTCGGACTGTTCGCGCCGGAACTGGTGCTGAGCGGCACGATCGTCGCTATGTTGCTGCTGCGAGTCTTGCCGCTGCTGTGGCGGATTCCGTCGCAATGGATCGCGCTGCTCGGTTCGTTCGCCGCGTTCGCATTGACACTGTGCCAGTTCGATCAACTGTTGCCACACGAAGTCAATGGGCGAATCATTCCACCAGTACTTAGCTGGACGCCGATCTTCACCGGGATGCTGATGTTCGATCAGTTCGCAACGTTCTTTCGCATGTTCCTCAGCCTGTTTGCGATCCTCACGATCACCCTGACAGTGCTCAGCGGCATTCCCGACCGCGAAGACGCTCCCGATTTTTACACTCTGCTGCTGGGCGCGACGCTGGGCCTGATGATCATGGCCTCGGCCAATCACTTGCTGATGCTGTTCCTCGGTGTGGAAATGGCGTCGGTTCCGAGCTACGCAATGGTCGGGTTCTTGAAAGGCCGCAAGAAAAGCAGTGAGGCGGCTCTGAAGTTCGTCGTGTACGGAGCCGGTGCGGCGGGAGTAATGCTGTATGGCATCAGCCTGTTGGCCGGACTGACGGGAACCGGTTCGCTGCCGGAGATCGCTCATCGGCTGAGCCTGATCGTGGCCAGCGGTGCCGGGATCGGCGATCCGACAGTCCGAACAATCTTGCTGGCGGGGATGATGATTCTGGTCGGAATCGCGTTCAAACTGTCGATCTTCCCGTTCCACTTCTGGTGTCCCGACGCCTTTGAAGGTGCTTCAGCCGAGGTGGCCGGGTTCTTGTCGGTCGCGTCGAAAGCCGGAGCGTTCGCATTACTGGTTCGGTTCGGCTTGGCCTTCGCGGGGGATTCGGACGCTGTGTCGCAGATCGCGATGTCGCTGGGGATTGGCGTGGGAGTCTTGGCTGCGGCGTCGGCGACGTTTGGCAACTTGTCGGCTTACGGCCAGACCAACATGAAGCGGCTGTTGGCATATTCGACGATCGCACATGCCGGCTACATGCTGATGTCGGTTTCGGCACTGCTGGTCATGTCGCACGGAAAAACGGAGATCGATCACGCGGATACTCGCCGCTGCATCGAGGGTCTGATCTTTTACTTGTTCGTGTACCTGTTCATGAACCTGGGCGCATTTGCGATCGTCGCGTTGATCCGCAACCAAATTTTCAGCGAAGAGTTGGACGACTACAACGGTTTGGCGTCGCAGTGTCCGGTTTTGTGCTTCGCGATGGCGCTGTGCGTTTTCAGCTTGATCGGCCTGCCGCCGCTGGGTGGGTTTTACGCGAAGTTCGTCATTTTCTATTCAGTCTTCAAAGCGACGTCGGTGCATTGGTCGATGTGGTTGGTGCTGGGAGCTGGTGCGATCAACACGGTCTTCGCACTGTTTTATTACCTCCGTATTTTGAAGGCGATGTACATCAAGCCGCGTCCGGCGGGAGCCAAGTCGGTGTACTACGAACTGTTCCCGGTCGGCATCTACGTCCTGATGCTGTCCGTCCCCGCTCTGCTGCTGGGAATTTTGCCGCAACGTTTCACCGACACCGCCAACTATGTCGCCCACACGTTACTCAACCAACTGGGCCGCTGATTTCTTGGGAGTGCGGTGTCTCAGCACCGCTTTGGATGTTGCCTACTTGGAATTTTTGGTTCTTGGTTCTTCGTATTTGAGATTTTCCCCACATGCCGATCTCGACCGACCTCGAACTTCTGAACCGCGTGCTCCGCGACCTGTCGGGCAGTTTCCTGCAATACGTCGGGGAATGCTGGCCGTGGACATCGGTCGGCCCGGACGGAAATCAGTTGCAAGCCGCAATCAATCAGTGCGTGGAGCGACAACGCGGTTCGATTTCGTCGATCGCCGAATACCTTAACCCGCGCCAGGCGCGAGTCGAATTCGGCAAATATTCGTCGGACTTCACTGACCTGCATTATGCGTCGCTCACATTTCTGCTTAAGCAACTGGCCAGCGATCAATCGCGGATTGTTGAGTCGCTGGACCGGCAAGTGACGCTTTTGGCCAGCGGCGATCTGTCGCGCGAGCTGCTGGATGCCGTTCTAACGAACGAACGTGCGAATCTTGCAGCTTTGAAGTCGCTGTCGGCGAAGTAGAGTCGTGGACGTGGCCGACCCGTCTCGCATCGGCGCGAATGCGGGACGCATCCGCCACGAACCGAGAGACGGAACGCCCTCATGCAACTCATCGACACACACGCACATCTCGATGAGGACGCTTTCAGCCAGGAAGTGGACGAGGTCGTGGCTCGCGCGATTGATGGCGGGTTGATCGCGATGCTGGCGGTGGCGACGACGACGGAAAGCAGTCGCGCGACGATTGCATTGGCTCAGCGGTTTCCGCAGGTGTTTGCTTCGGTCGGGATTCATCCGAACTATGCAGCTCAGGCCAAGCCAGGAGATTGGGAGGCGGTCGAGGAATTGGCCTCGTCGCCGAAAGTCATCGCGCTGGGCGAGACTGGCTTGGATCGGTATTGGGATCACACGCCGTTTGAGATTCAGATCGACTACTTTCGGCGGCACATCGAACTGTCTCAGCGAACGGGCTTGCCGTTCATAGTGCATTGCCGGGAGGCGGAACCGGATGTGGTGGCGGTGCTGCGTGAGATGGCGTCGAATGGAACGCAGAATGCGAGTCGCGGGAGCAACTCGCCTACGGGAACGCTAAATGGCGTGATGCACTCGTTTTGCGGAAGTGCGGAAACGGCTCAGGCTGCACTGGAATTGGGGCTATTCATTTCGTTCGCCGGGATGCTGACATTCAAAAAGAACGAGCCGCTACGGCAATTGGCGAAGTCGGTCCCGCTGGATCGACTGCTCGTGGAAACCGACGCCCCGTATCTCGCCCCGATGCCGCATCGCGGTAAGCGCAACGAACCGGCTTTCGTGAGACATACGCTCGAATCCCTGGCGGAAACGCACTGCAAGACGCCGGACGAAATGGCCGCGATCACCACACACAACGCGCGGCGGCTGTTTGGCTTCCCGGTCTGAGATTTGTTGTGGCGCAGGCGGCCTGAGTTGGTTACGATACTGCCGCCATTTCAGCATCCCCGCCGGAGCAAATCATGATTACCGCTAGGCAATCCGCCCCAGAAATCTTCGACCAAACGTTCTTGCTGCTGCGAGCCAAGATCATCGAGATCGCCGCGAACCTCGACCGGCTTGACCGAGCCGAGGCCGCTCAAGCCGTGCGATCCGACCCACGCTTCGCTCAAATCCAGCAGGCACTGGATATCCTCCGCAGCGACGGCTTCAACCGAGCCGCTCAAATTCAAGAACTCTTTAGCGACGTCTACGACCCAAGCTGGATGAAGAAGTATCTGCAAACCGGCGAACGCCCGGCGTTGTCGCCAAGCGTGCCGCATTAACTTTGGAGTGCGGTGTGTCAGCACCGCTTTGGATCGCTTTGGCTCAACGTGTCTGC
>JANMIF010000211.1:0-6116 GCA_031375695.1 Planctomyces sp. | reverse complement strand
CTACGACAATTATTGATGCGCCGGTCCTTAGTTCTGCGTAATGGCATCGGGCTATCCTGCGACCATTGATGGAGACAATCCTGCGACCAACCACACGCACATCGTGGAATGGGCCAAACGCTTGTAGGTCGATGACGACTGGGACGTGATCGTTGCCCGGCTCGAAAGGTTGTCCGATCGGCCGATCGGCTGAATGTTACATTCATCCGTCCCTCTTCACGGAACGGTTGCGTTGTTGACGAGCG
The DNA here is from genome assembly GCA_031375695.1 of Planctomyces sp. Classification (GTDB taxonomy): domain Bacteria; phylum Planctomycetota; class Planctomycetia; order Planctomycetales; family Planctomycetaceae; genus SXKJ01. The sequence continues at coordinate 5,871 of JANMIF010000211.1, read as the reverse complement.
TTGCTGACCATTTGCGCCCAACCCGGATTGCCTGGGTGATCGGGAGTCAAACATGGTCGCGTGTCGCTTAAGCGTGTTGTGCTGGTTGTGGGTGTTGAGTTTCGCTTTGGCCAACACCAATTGGGCGGCGGAACCGGTTCATCTGGAGCGAGTGGTTTCGCGCGAGGATGCGAAGTTTGATGTGGCTCAGAGCCGGATGACGGTCGGGCGCGACGGGCGGTTGTATTTCGCGTCCGGCGAGTATTTGCTGCGGATGGAGCGGGACGGCTCAGGGCGAGTTGGAGCGCGGCTGGGGACGGCGATGACTCGCGGGACGGCGAATGCTGACGGGGTCATCGGGACGGGTCATGCACATTTCAATCATGCGCTGAAAGTTTGGCGACCTGATTTTTCGGCGATTGGGGAAGTCGCTGATTTCTTGAACAACGATCAAGTGCAGTACTTCTCGCCGACCGATGTGCAAGCGGGATCGAGCGGCGATTTCTTTGGGTATGACGCGAGTCAGAATCGGATTGTGCGCGTGTCGCCGCGCGGGAAGTTGGTACGGGCGTATGGGCTGGTCGATGCAGGATTGGACACGATCGGAAAGATGCCTCGGTTTCGAGTGTTTGAGCCGGGGGAGCGGTTTTATGTGAGGTTCGGGAATTTATTGTATTGTGTTCGGTTTGATGGGAGTTTGATTTGGAAGCAGGAGCTTGGCCCGGAAGGAAACCTGTGGGACGGGTGGCAGGATGTGTTCGATGTCGATGCGGACGGTCGCGTGCTGGTGTTAACTCGCGGATCGGATGAGCTGCGAGTATTTGATCAAAGCGGCAAAAACGTGGAGTCGGTGCCGCTGGAATTAGGTGATTTGGGAAAAACGCGGCTCGAAGACTTGGCCATCTGGCAGGGTGAAGTCTTTGTGAAGCGGACTGATCCGGCGCAGTTGTGCTCGGTGTTTGATCGCGCGACGGGAAAGTTCAAACGGTCGATTCGAGCGAACATCGAATTCATTCGAGCGACGCTGCCAAGTCTCATCTGGACGGCGGGAAATGCCGTCGAAATAGACATTTCGCGCGGAGTGCCCGGAGAGAACGAGGCCGAAGCGCCGGCGAATACTAACCCGAAGCGTGAGCGAGGGCGGGCGCTCAAACCAGCGGGGAATTCGCCAGACTCCGAGTCTCGTGAAGCGATCGCCCTCGCTCACGCTTCGGGTTACTTGGCCTCTCGTGTTTGGTTGCGGCCGTACAACACGCCAGACTTTTTCGAGCTGCCGCTGACGGACGGCAAGATTGTTGTGCCGACGGATGCCAGCGGGCTGTATCAGGTGCGGATCAGTCCCGATGTGCGCGGCGGATTGAGCGAGTATCAGTTGGATGCGGCGGTTGAGATTCGAGTACCGAACTCAAAGGGGAGTGTGTCGATCTTCACGCCGCTGAATCGGCTGTACTTTGGACGCGGCGAAGTGATTCCCGTGTCGGTTATCACGCGGACGAAGTTTGTTGAGGAGTTGCCTCGGCAGTGGCAGGTACGGTTGCTGGCGTTGCCGCGCGGGTCCGACTCGCGGAGCGACTCGGCTACGGTGCCGGCTGCCGGTCGGCCGCCGAATCCGTTGTTTGTGCAGTTCGCGCTGACGACGCCGGAGCGGAAGAATGAGTTTCACATTCCGGCTCACATCACGCGGACGATTCCGCCGGGGCTGTATGTGTTGACGGTTGAGGCTGCCGGTTTCACGGTGGCCGCGCAGCATCTAATCATCGGTGGCGGCATCGAGCAGCCGGACAAGTTCAGTCTGGTGCAACACGGCGATTACACCTCGTCGTTCCCGACCAGTTCGCCGCCGTCGGCGTTTGAGATCCCGGAGCTTGTCGCCGCGAACTCGCTAATGACTCGCAAGCTGAGCTTGAATTTGTTTGCCGATCGGATCGGGCTGAGTGGCGCGGGGGTCAAACAGCTTGTGACGGAAGTTGTGCCGACGGACGAATTGGCCGAGCGGTTGAAGTCTGATCCGCAGTCGATCGCGCCGGAAAAGGCGCGGGTTGAAAATGCGTTGCGTCAGACGTTGGCGGCTCGTGGCTCGTTTGGGCAGGAGGAGCGCGGAATCTTGTTGATGATGGATGCAGGCTTGCCGATTGGGACCGGGTTCGACAAACGAACGGCCGACCAGCGGGCGGCCGACATGCGTGAAGTGCATGACCTGTTGAAATCGTATCCGGCGCTGCGCGGCTGGAGTTGGGCGGCGAACTGGTGGCTCGACAAGACCGGCGCGGAGGCGGCGAAGGATGACGAGCAGAAGGCCGCGTATCGAACTGCGATCAAGTTAGCGAAGGAGACGGGCGAGTGGTCGCCGGTTTTGGATGAGGTCAGCGATGTTGTCTTCAATCACGCGGTGCAGGCGGAGCGGGAGTTGCGGAACGTGCAGGATTCGCTTGCGCCGGGGTTGGTCAGCGCGATGACGGGGCCATATCGCGCAGTTTACACGCATCCGCCGATCATGTTTCGGAACGCGGACGAGGTCGATCTGCATTATCAAATGGAACAGATTCAGCCGCCGGGCTGGACGGCTCATGCGGTCGATTTCTTGAAGCGGCCGAACAAGCGTGCATGGGGTCATCCGGAGATTTGGAACGACAGCGGGCGGGGCGAGATGTTGTTCCCGACGATCCTGCCGATGGCGATGCGCGGGGCGGACGGGATCGGCTGGAGCGGTCGGCCTCGCGATTGGACGCCTAGCGAGGATGATCCGCGAGCGGCCGGGCCGGGGCTGTTATCGATGTTGCGGGCGCTCAATGAATTCTGGACGGTGTACGGGCCGTGGCACACGACGCTCGAAAATCGAGACCGCGTGGCAATTGTCGTTTCGACGCGGATGCAGCGGATCGGCGGTTGGCACGGACATCTCGGCAGCGAATATCACGCGCGGCTGGTTGAGGCATACAACGCTTGCCTGTACTCGCATCGTCCCGCGCGGTTTCTGTTCGTCGAGGATTTGCGGCCGGAATCGTTGCAGCATCTGCAAGCGATCTTGGTTGTCGGGCAAACGGTGGAACTCGATCCGCCGATGGCGGCGACTTTGGCCGAAGCGAAGAAGGCGGGCATCAAAATCTTCGCCGACGGAACGTGCCGGCCGGAGTTGGTGAAAGAATTTGAGCCGCTCGGCATGAGCTTTGATCGGTTGAACAACGCGGGAGAGTTGGCTCAAGACGACTCGCTGTACGTCCGAGTCCCGCGCTGGTACTTCGAACATGCGGTCGAGCTGAAAGAGAAGTTGAAAGAAGTCACGCCGGTGGCGATTTGCAATCAACCGGAAGTGCTGCTGTTCGAGCGATTCAGCGGCGACGCGCGATTCGTGTGGGCGGTCAACAACACGATGCTGCTGGAACAGAATCCAGGGCAAGCGTGGCGGACCGGCTTGATGATGAGCGAACGCGCGCCGGTTGTGGCGTTGATGGATCTCCGCGCGGGAGCGGACTTCGTTTACGACGTGATGGCCGCTCACGCACCTCGGCCGCGCGGCGAGGGGCAGCCGCGATTCGACGAACCGTTTGAAGTCGGCAAGCCGTTCTTGTGTGATCTGCGTTCAACGCCGATGCGGTTGTATGCCGCGATGCCGAAGAAGCCGCATTCGATCAAGCTCAAGATGGAAGGCAATCCGGCAACGCTCGGCGCGACGATTGGTTGGAGTGTACAGGTGCTGGACGAAGAGTCGCAGCCGATCAACGCGAATTTTCCGATTCGCGTGTGGCAGACGGCCAACGATCGGCGGCAGGTGCTCGACGAGATTTACACGACGACGTTGGGGAACGAAGGTGCTCGCGGCGAATTCACGAAGCCGAAGTTGCCGAACGGGACGAATCTCAATGTCTCGGTGGCTGAGCTGTTGACCTCATCGCGGGCGATGGAAACGAGAGCCGCGTTGCAGCCGGAGTTGGCTCGCAACACACCGATGCCGTCCGAGTACCGCTTCGGTCCGCACATGAAGGATTTGGTGGTGTCGGCGGACGGGAAGCGAGCACTCGCCACGGAAATGAACGGTCACGAAAACTTGTTTGGCTTCGACGTTGAGACCGGCAACGGCGGTTGGCATCAGCGGATTGGCGATCACATTTCGCTCACGCCGATGCGAGCGGGAAACGGCTTCGCGGTGCAGACGTTCGATCGCCGCACGGCCGAGGGTTATCACCTGTCACTGATCAACTCAGCCGGCGAGGCGGAGCGGCGATTCGCGTTGTTCGGACTGCCGAAACGAGCGAACAGTTGGTCGAATGCGTCACACATCGCGGATCGGGGGATCAACAGCTTCGCGGTTTCACCCGATGCGAGTTGGGTCGCATCGGCCGGGGACTTGGGCTTGGCCGTTTGGTCGCGAGACGGATCGCCGCGCTGGTCAGATGATTCCTGGAAGTCGTCTCGGCAACGCCGGCAGTTGTTGGCGGTCGATGCCTCGACGTTGGTTGCGGCGTCGGGCGGAACGGTGACGGCTAACAATGCGATGACGGGCAGCAAACTCTGGTCCCTGGATGTTGTCTCAGCAGGACAGATCACCGCCGCGCGAGTCAGCGGCGACGGCAAGACGCTCGTCGTGAAAGCGGACACGGACGGCGGGCGAGTTGTCGTGATTCGGGATCACAAAGCGATCGGCACAATCTTCGGAGCAGTCGATGTGGCGTTGCCAACTCACGATGGACGGTTCATCGCGGTGACTCAGGAACGGCGTCTGAAGTGGTTTTCGGATTCGGGCGAGATGCTGTGGCAATTCACGGGCGACGAGTTCTTGCGGAACCCGGACATCTCGGCGGACGGCGAACAGGTAGTCGCGAGCAGTGAGCTCGGCACGTTGACGTTGCTTTCGTCACGCGGCGAAATGCTGGCCGAACGCGACATGCGCGCGTTGACGTGTGCCAAGTTTTTGTCCGACGGCGATCTGCTCGCCGTAACGTGGGCCGGTGACATCTTGCGGTTTGGCCCGAAGTTGTCTCCGAAATGGATGCATCATGTGGTGCCGTTCCAAGTCCGGCTGCGCCCGCCTGGTGAACCGAAGAAACCGGGCGAACTCGACATTCAATTTCAATTCGGCCCGTTGCCGGATAACTCGATTTGGGCCGGCTGGCCAATCACAATCAAAGCACCAACGACGCGCATGCGCGGCTGGGGAAATGCCGCTTCGGAGCCAGCCGTGCTCAAACCGAACCTTCTGACCGAAACGCAAGCGAAAATCGAAGCGTGGTCCGATCCGCCAACTCATGGCGATCCGCGCGAATGGCAAAACGAAATTGAGATGCTGACCGACGGCAAGCCGGATGCTCCGCCACAACCGTGGCTGCCGTGGTACGACATCAACTTGATTGACTCCGGCTGGCGAAACAAGCTGACGTTCGTCGTGGACACGTTTCGCGAACAACTCAAACTGACGGGTGTGACGTTTGTCGAAGATGGCTCGCACCCGGAATCGTGGCTGCGCGATGTGCGCTTGCAGTGGTGGGATGCGACCGACGAATCGTGGCATGATGGGCCGATGCTGCTCTGGGATGCGGACGCCGATCGCCCGGAAGGTGGCCCGCCCGTCTCGTCGCGTCAGCCGAAACGCGAATCGCCGTGGCCTGTGCGGAACGAACCGATCGCACACACACACTGGTTGGAACAACCGATCGAAGCAGCGAAGTTCCGCTTCGTTAGCACCGGTGGCGGATCGTGGCCGGTCGGGAATCTGCGGCTCGGCGAATTGGTCTTTCACGGCGAGCGGCTGGGCTGTTCGCATCCCGATGCCGTTTTGAAGAAGCCGCTGGCCATGTTGTTCGACGAAAACGAGGCGGCTCTGCGCGACACGTTCAAGCACGGACACAATCCGCAGTTCGACTTCGGTGTGGACGGTGCGTTCTCCGGCGGCAAGTT
>JANMIF010000190.1:0-32844 GCA_031375695.1 Planctomyces sp. | reverse complement strand
AACCCGAAGCGTCAGCGAGGGCGGGCGCTTCACGAGACTCGGAATTCAACGTCTTCTGGAGCGCCCGCCCTCGCTGACGCGTCGGGTTAGTGTGTTATCCGCCCGGTCCGGTCGGCGGGCCGCCGTTTTGCTGTTTCTCTCGCATCTTTTTCGCGAATCGTTCGACCATTGCCTTCACTTCGTCGCGATCGAGGAAGTTGTCCCCATTCGTGTCGTTTTGCGACCAACCTTTTTTGAGCTGTTCATTCGCTTCGTCCTGACTGATCTTGCCGTCCTTGTCTTTGTCCTGCTTCATGATCTCCGGCACAGTCAACTTGAATCCACCACCGCTGGCTCCGGCGGCATTCGGCCCGGCGGCTTTGCGATCGCCACCGTTCTTCGGAGCGTTCGGATCGACCTTCAGCGCCGAGCGACCGAATTTCGCTTCGGCATCGACCGCTTCCGGCATCCGCTTGGCCTGTTCTTTGATCGCTTCGTCGTACAGCTCTTTGACGTTGAGCATCACGACGTCCCCTTCCTTCAGGCCCTCGCGAATCTCCACCATTTTGTCGTTCGTTTGTCCGGTCACGACCTCGCGTTGCTCGTGCTTGTTCGTTCCGGCCACCCACACAAAAGTTTTGTTGCCAAGTTCTTTCGTGCAACTCACGGGGACGGCCAGCACATCCGCCAAGTCGGCCACCAGCACTTCGACTTCTGCCGTCATGCCGGGCTTCAAGCCTTCTGCGACTCCATCAATTTTCACGATCGTCGCATATTCCTTGATGCTGGCGCTGAAGAAACTGGCGGCTTCCGGCTGATTGGCGATCGACGACACCTTGCCGCGAAATTCTTTGCCGCTGATATGAATGCTCGCGGGCATGCCAATGTGCAGACGTTCCACTTTGGATTCATGCACCGTCATCTTGACCTGCATGTTCGATAAGTCTGGGAGCCGCAGGATCGTTTGCGATTCGCGAACGGTGGCCCCCTCCTCGATTTTCGGCCCCTGTGACGAACCGTAACGACCGCCCCCCGCATCGTTCGCGTAGATCACCATCCCTTTTTGCGGAGCTTTGATCTCGCAGTTGCCAAGTTGCTTCTCCAAGCGATCGCGCCGAGCTTTCTCCAAATTGAACGCGGCCAGTTCCGATCCTTGCAGGGCTTTAGCCGCCTCGCGTTTGGCTTCGAGTTCTTTGAGCATTTTCTTCCGCGAAAAATCTTGCAGCACCCGTTTCGAGGTCTTGGCCGATTCCAACTCCAACTTCGATCGCTCGACGGCGAACTCATCCGCTTCGACTTGCAGCGACGTCGCGAACCCTTTGCGAGACATCTTCCGAGTGTGTTCCAGCAGATTCTCGGAACTGCGCAGGTTCTCTTGGGCGTTGGTGATGCTCGCCTCGGCGAGTTGCAGTTCTTTGACGTAAGTTCCTTCGGCGTATTCTTGCACCGCGATTTCCGCCGCCTCGAAATTTTCATGAGCCTGAATTTTCGACGCTTCGGTTTTTCCCAGCGCGATTTGTTGCGTGTTGAGTTGATCTTCAATCGTGGACTGATCGAGCTTCACGAGCAGTTCGCCTTCCTCGACTTCTTTGCCATCGGGCACGATCCACAGAATCGCCGCCCCGCCAGCGACTTGGCATTTGACATCAATGTTCTTGGCGCTTTCGACGTTGCCATCATCCACGATCGTCACGAGCAGCCGCGATCGCACGACCGGGTACGTGAGCGGCCCGGCCGTTCCGGTAGCTGGCCCCGCTTTGCTCGATTCCGCCAGCACCGTTTTTTGGAACAACGTCCAGCCGCCGTAACTCAGTCCACCAATCGCCGTGATCCAAATGATCGGCGACAGCCAACTCCAAATCGCGTTGCCGCGTGAACCACCCAAAAACCCGTCTTTTCGGGGACGCGGACCGGTTGTCTCAAGCGCGGTAGCCATGCGAGGTTCCTCGTAACACAGGCGGCTCGCCTGTGATTCCGTTTTGGGGACAGGCGAGCCGCCTGCACTACGGTCCGAAATTCAGGTGGGCTGGCTTGATTCTCGGCGGTCACGGAGCGACACAGAACCGGGCTTCAAGCAATCTATGGGTGGGTGAGTAAGTCTGCTAAATCAACATCGGCTGATCGGCAAGCCATTATGCACCCAGATCGGCCCCGATTCAACGACGTTAAACCCTCGGTCCACCAAGAAGTTTTGAAACCCGCAGCGCCCTAACTCTCATACTCCGGAGGACTTCTCCCGGCAGGGGGACGGTGATCAAAGAGTTCTCACGGCGTCAGACAGCGAGCGAGCGAACGAACTCGCGAGTGATTTAGGGAGCTGGCTCGAAGTAGATGTCGGTCGATCCGCCAAACTTCGCCGGCAGGGGGATGTTCGACGACGTCTTTTCATCACCGACGACCCGGAATTGCCAGCGGCCTTTCAGCTCAAGCGTGTTCTTGCCGCTGATCACGATCGGGGGCTGACGTACTCCAAACTCGGAATCACGGTGTTCGCATTGCAGCACCAGCAAGTTGATATCGTCCAGCGCTACCGCGTTGTCGGGAAATCGCAACACCGTCTGATCGGCTGGCCCAATGGGTTCGATTGTCAGCGGTTCGCCGTTGAGCCAGGCTCGAACCTTGCCATCACTCGATGCCAACGACAGCCGCACACCGGACAAATCGACCCAAGTTTTTGGCAAGCGAACCGTGCAGCGATACCACCCGCCGCTAATCGAGCCAAAGCCAGCGTCTGTCTCAGCCCATGAGCTTGGCACCGAAATTGGAGACCAATCACCACACGGTTGCCGTCTCGTCGAAGCCGCCAACTGACTCGACGCCCGCGTGTCGAACTTCGACCGAAACGGGGCTCCGCCGAGAATCTGGTCACTGGTGATCGTCGGGCAGACGAAGCGTTCCACATGCCTGATGACGAGGTCATTGCCGGTGAAGTGATCGACCTGCGGCCAACGCTTCGGGTTGTACATGCAGTCGGTCATGTCGCGCATCAACGCGACGTGCTTGCCGTTGCGAACCATCTGCCGCAGCCCGAACGGCCGGCCGAGCACGCACATGTTGAGATGAACTCCGACCAGGATCACGTTCTTGATGCCGCGCGATTCGAGCACGTTCCAAACTTCGTCGCCGCGATCGCTGATGAAGTCGCGGTCGGCGTCGATCTCGATCAACTTGGATTGCGACTTCCACGGCATTCCCGGATTGCGGCCCATCGCCTTGAGCTTCGCGGCCCACTCGGCGTGCTCGGCCGGATCGTCGTCCTCGCCGCCGTCCGACTGGTCGACTGGATAGACCCCCTGCTCTTCGCTCGGAATCCGCGAGCACCAATGTTCGACATCCTTCGGCTTGTTCTTCGCTGTTGGAACCTCAACCGCCCGCTTTCGAGCCGGATGATCTTCATAAGCCGCCATGCAATCGCTCGGCGAATGAATGATCGTCGCTCCGCGCTGGCGTGCGACCTTCAAGACGTCGTTCATTCGTGGAGCAAATTCTTCCAGCCGCCGCACGGCATTCAAACAGTGATGCGCGTCCCACACGTCGCAGACAATGAAGGCCGTTTCGTTCGCGGGCCACGTTGCTTCGCGGTGAACGACTTCGACCTTGTCATCGTTGTTCGTTTTCCGAGATTGAAGCCGCAGCTTCAATTCCTCGCCAAAACCGATGGAACTCATGAGTAACGCTCCAAACGCCAATGCTGTCGCAAATCCTGATCGCAACATGATGTTTGTCCTTTCTGCGAGGCCGATTGATCTCGCATCCGCGCGACGCAAGCAACTCGGACGCATTTCAACGACTTCCCACCAGCCGTTCCATCCAGCGTTGTACCTGCAACGCATCGAAGTACGTCGCACCAACCGGCACCGATTCGACTCCGCGCACGACTCGGCAGAAGCAGCGCAGCTCTTCAGCCATCATGCCGGATGGGCCGGACAAATCGGCTCGGATTTCGAGCGGCATTGGCCAAGACGCTTTGTCGTCCCAGACTTCAATCGGTCGTGGGTTCGGCGAGATGCGAGCGGACCAACCGCGACCGAAGACCTCCATCCGATCGAAGCCGCGCGGTGCCATGCCGGTCGGCGTTACATAGCCTGCGGTGAACGAGGCCAATGTCCCGTCGGTCCACTGCAACTGAGCCAACGCCAAATCGACCGCTCCGGTTTCGACGTGATGAAACTGTGAGCTGAATCGTTCTGGTTCAGCACGGTTCATCAGAACTTGAACGGCGTACAAATCGTGAACCATCGTGGCCTGTAACGGGTTCTCGCCGGGAAACTCTTTGACGATCGCCGCCGGCCGGTGTCGCACGCAGTCGATGAAAGTCGGCTGGCCGCGCCGAGTCACCTCTTCGCGAAGCTGTTTGAATTCACTGTTGAAGAGCACGATGTGGCCGATCATCAGATTTGACGAATCCGAGCTGACGAACGACGCGAGGCTTTCGGCGTCGGCCAGCGATTCGGAGATTGGCTTTTCGAGCAACACTCGCTTGCCCGCTTGCAGTAACTTCGTGGCGACTTGCACATGCTCCGCCGTCGAACAGGCCACAACCCAGGCTTCCGCTCCCGATTCGGCAATCGCTTGATCGAGATCGAGCCAGCCTCGTACGTCCGGCAGCTCGCGTCGCAAGTTGTCGATACTCGTCTGCCGCCGCGCGACCACGCCGACGAGTTCGGCTTCGGCGAGTCCGGACAATGTCAACGAATGCAATCGGCCAAACCGGCCAAGTCCGATGACGCCGATCTTCACAGGTGCGAATCGTTTTGATTCCGACATATCAATTCCTCGTTGCTTGATTTGCGATTTACGTCGAAGGCGTTGACTGCAGGTGGTTCAATTCCTCGAACCACGAATTCATCAATACAGTTTTTCGCAGTAGGCTTTCTCAATCATCGACTCCAATTCGGCGACCGGCGTGGCCAAGCCGATTTGATCGACCAGGATTTTTCCGAGCGTCGGCAATTGATCGCGAGCGACGCGATAGTCGTCGGACCACAGCTTCGAGCGGATCAGCGCTTTCGCGCATTGCAGAAACGCTTCACGCACCTCGACCAGCAAGCCGGTCTTCGGAATCTTGCCGTTGACCGCGCAGGCGTCGAGCAATTCGGAACGCAGTACGATTCGGGCAACGCCGTTGACTCGCAGCGTTTCGTCAACGCCGGGAACCAGAAAGATCAGCCCAACTTGCGGGTTCTGAAGCACGTTTCGCAGACTGTCGATGCGGTTGTTCCCCAGCCGATCCGGGATCAGCAGAGTCCGATCATCGAGAACTCGGACAAATCCCGGTGCATCGCCGCGCGGCGAAATGTCCGCCGCTCCGTCCGCCGCCGCCGTCGCCAGACACAAAAATGGAGACCGCGCGATGAATTGCCGACAATGCTCATCCAACTGCGACAGAGATTTGCGAGCCGACAACTCCGACGGAACTCCGTACAAGGTCCGCAACTCCGATTCTCTGTCGATGAACTCCATCTTCCTGTCCCAAACGTTCCTGTCGTGAATCCGATTCGCACCGCTACTTCGCCGCAGTCGGCGGCAGCACATGCAGTCGGATCAGCGGGGTACATGGTCCCGGTCGGCCGCCGCGTAAGTCGCTGCCCCAGGAGCGGGCGATTGTGATGTCGTAGTCGCCAGGTTGCCATTCGGTGATGGTCAACGGGATGTCGATTTCCGATTGATCGGCGGTCAGTGTGATCGGCGGTCTCAGGCCGCAGTTGACGGCGGGGGTCGGGCCGTTAATCACCACGCCGATTGTAGGCGGAGCGGATTTGTGCCGCTTGATCTTCGCGGGCAATTTGATCGTCTGGCCTTGAACAACGCTGATTTCGGTGACCGTCGTTTCGATCTCGCTGTCAAGCGGTTCACAGACGACCGCGCGAGCCAGCAGGCTCGGCCGAGTGTGCATGCGGTCGTTGTGAGCGTTGCCGTACAGCGTCATGTACCGAGCTTCGTGCTCGATGACGCGGCCCTCTTGTTCCAGACGGCCGATGACTTTGAACGGCACGATCGTCCCGACAGCGGCATCGACCGGAGCGGTAATCGCCAGCAGTAGCTTGACCGCGCCGTTGCCATCGTAAGTCGGATAAAACGAGACTGGCCGATTCGCAACGCTCCCCTTCCAGCCGGGTGGCAATCCCTCGACGCGCACGGTGATGTCGTTCTTCGGCTGCCCCCATTTCAGGACTTCGACGACCAACGCGGCAGTCGTCCCCGGTCCCCAGATCGGCACGGCGTCGGGCCATTGATACAGCAGAAAGTCCGGCTGATACGGCTCGCACGTCAGCCGATAAACCGCTCGCGAGCCGGCCGATCCGTTGAGATCGCGGACTCGCAATGCATATTCGCCATCAGTCGGCGCGGTAAACGCGAGCCAACTGTCATTCGAGATGAAATCGTGAGCACACTGCACAGCACCGCCGAACGCCGCCCCGTCATCATTCTCGACCAGCAGCTTGCCGGTTGAGTCGTACAGCTCCAAATGCGAATCGACGGTCGTGTTCAGAAACCGCTGTGTCGCGACCTCGAACCTCACCGCTTCACCTTTTTTCAACGTGGTGCGAAACCAGTCTTCGTCATTCGCCGCCGAAAACCGCCCATTCGCCGTGATCGGCAACGTGATCGGAGTCGCAGTCGCACGGTCATTGTTCGGTTCGACTTCGAGAACTTCCGGATGTTCGCCTCGCAGTAACGTCAGGTCGGTCGCAGCTGGCGTGAGCTTTTCCAAGGCCGCGAATTGCGTCGGGATCGGTCCGTCGCGATCAATCACAAATTCCGTTCGCGTTCCCGCCGCCAGATTGAACCCATCGATTTCGACCGGCACCGTATCGCCGCGACGACCGCCCGCCGGATAAACCGAAGTCGGATACGGCACGTCTCCGACTGTCAGCCGATAGACCGAATGGTCCGATCCCAAAAACTGCAATGACGTGACCACCAGCGTGTAAGCCCCATCCGCCGGAATCGTCAGTGACAAGATCGGGTCGAGTCCGACGGTGTCCTCAGCCGCCGCGATCACTTTGCCGTTGGCATCGCGCAGCTCCAGGCTCGTATCGAGATAGCCTTTTTGCAAATCCTGAATCGCGTCCATGCCGTGTCCGAGGATCGCTGCGACGATCCGCTGCCCGGCCTTTGCTTGAAAACGGAACATGTCGATATCGAGCGTCGGCGAGATACGGCCGTTGATGACAATCGGCAAAGTCACTTCGTGAGCGGTTTCGGCTGTGCTGTTCGGTTCCTTCTCGATTACCTCTGCCAATCCACCAACAAAGAAGTACCGAAAATTGGTCATCCCTGCGCGCGGACTGACGACTCGCAACATGCGCCGGCCGAGCGGTGCATCTGCAGCGATCTTCAATGTCGCTTTAACTTTATTGTTGGCGATCGCGTCCACCTTTTCGACCGACACTCCGGGCGGCCCATCGACCACGATTTGATTCGCGCCGCTGACACCATCCTGTCCGAGCAATTCGATTTCGACCATTTCGCCCCGACATCCGCCTGCCGGATAGACCGACAACAAATGAGGCGCAGGGTAAGTCAAAAGTTGGGCACTGGTCGAACCGGACGCAAGCAGCAGCAGGGCTGCGATGCAGGTGTGATTAATAACCCGTGTCATGGAGTCAACACACTAACCCGAAGCGTCAACGAGGGCGAGCGCTTCGACAAAAAGGTATTGATCAGGACTGAGCAGAGGTAACGGATAACTCCGCTCTATTTCTTCTTTGTTGGTTCCGCCTGTCTCTTGTTCGTGGCCTGCACAGACCACACTCAAAGCAGTTTCTCGACATCCAGCGGTGCGGCCCAGGTGGCGTACTTGGAGAGATCGCAAACTCGCTTCTTGGCTCGACGGTGCAGAAGGCCTGTGAGCAGTTCGCAAACTTCGGGGCTGAATTCCGGATGCAGTTTGGCGAAGTTCGGGACTTTCCAAAGTTCGTGCATTTCGCACAGTTTCAGGACGTCGGTTTCACCGAACAGCGAATGTCCCGTGAGCAGCTTGTAGACCGTGCAACCGAGCGAAAACAGATCGGTCTCTTTTGACAACTCGCGGCCGTTGAGTTGTTCGGGAGCCATGTAACGCGGCGTCCCGACGATATGTCGGCCATCGGATTCCGCAACTGACGACGGTACTCCCAGAGGCATCGCCAGTCCGAAGTCCATGAGTTTCAACGTGCCGTCGAAATTCAGCATCAAGTTGACTGGCTTGAGATCGCGGTGAATCACGTTTCGTTCGTGAGCGTATTGCAACGCCATCGCCAATTGACCGAACACCTTGCGGAATTCCGGTTCTGGCAGCGGGCCGTTGAGCCGAATGAGACGTTCCAGCGTGATGCCGTCGCAGAATTCCATGACGATGAAGAACGATCGAAACGCCTGAAAGCGACCGAACATTTTTACGATATTCGGATGCTCGAACGACTCGACCAAATCCGCTTCGCGTTGAAACCAAGCCAGCGACGATTGATCATAGACCAACCGGTGACTGAGCATCTTCAACGCGACGCGGCGACTGTCTCGTTGATCATGCCCTTCGTATACGACCGACATGCCCCCTTTGCCTAAGCGGCGAATGATGCGGTATTGATCGAGCATCTTGCCGGTCAGCGCGTCGCGGCGATCGTGTCCCAGCCGCTTGGCCAACAACTTCGTGAGAACTTGGCTGATCTCGGGATGTCGTAGCGCGTGCTCGTGAAAAGTTTCCGAGGCGAGCACGGAGGCGGTGACCGGTTCGCACGCGACGATGCTGGCACTGCGCGGTTCTTCGGTGAGCAAACTCATTTCGCCCAGCGTTTCGCCCGGACCGCTGGTGTCGATCTCGTGGCTCACGCCATGCTCATCGCGAACCGAGATGGCCACGGTTCCTTTCCGCAGGAACAGCAAGAACGTTCCGGTGTCCCCTTGGCGAATCAGGTAGTCATCTTTCGCGAACGTCTGCTCGACCATCTGCCGTTCCAGTTCGTCCGCCCAAACCGGGACGAGCGTATTAAACGGAAAACAATCGCGCAAAGCGCGCATTTCCGGGTTCCGAAGCGGTAACTCGTTGGGTGATTCGGGTACGGCACCGTCGGAAGCCGCAGTCACCTCCAATTTCGCCCCGGCCTCACGTGCCTTTTCCCAAGCATTCGCCCACGAGCCATCGGACGTCGACGTGGCGTCCAATGACTCCGGCGGTGTGGCCCGTCCATGACTGAAGCCGTCCACTTCCGTCTGCATCGTGACCGATAGTCCGCTGACGCTGGAATCGGCCGTTTCATCTACCTGAAACCGTTCTGGAATACGCGGCAACGAGGAAGCAGAAGTCCGCTCGTTGTCCCCGGAGTAAATCTGCTCCAGCAAACGAGACCGCAGATACGGGAAACGACTCACTAGTTCCGAAACCGACGCAGACACATCCTGTTGATCGCGCAGGTGATATTCGTGGACGACGAGTTTCACCAACAGATCGGGGTCGGCTGCGATTTCCGGGCATTGCCGCATGTACTCTTCGACCGTCCGACCGTTCCCGTTGCACCAGCTTCTCGCTTGATCCAGCAAGAAAATACGTGCCCGCTGCTCCTGCGTGGCGTCGAAGTGCAACTCCAAAAACTCGAACACATCGGGGGAGGCGCCACTGATTTGCCGCCATTGAGCGGAATATTCGCCAGCCAACGACAAGTCTCGTGACTCTGTCGGCACGGGATCGGCCACGGATTGTCGGGGCGGATTGGGCATGGTGGCGGGAGGCGAGCAGGTCGGGAAAAGAATGGAGCGGATTATCAGCCTCGACTTTGGTCAGTACAAGTCACGACTCGACAACTTCCTGCCAACTCATTCGATATGGTATTGCTTGGTCAGCGCTCGAAGGGTGTCGATTTGTTGGTTATCGAGGGCGTTGTCCCAGGCCATTTGTACGTTGGCGGAACGGCCGGCCGTCAGTTCTTTGACGGTGACAATAATGTGGCCTCGCTCGTTGTAGCTGTACAGAACTTCGACCGGTGAGCCAGCCGGCAGGCCGTATGGCAAGTTGGAAATGCGCACGTCGCCGATGTAGCTGCAGGCTTCGACGTCTTGGGTTTCCCCTTCCAGAAGGCGAATCGTGATCGAACTCGGTTCATTGCCGACCGTGACAAACGTTTGCTTGCGTCCGCAGGGCAAGCGTGAGTTGCGCGGGATCATGATGTGATTCCGTTTGCTCTTGGAATTTTTGGGGTCGGTGATTTCCACACCGAGCGAATGCGAATTGACGTCGGCAACGGTGATCGCCTTGAGTCGCTTGCGAAGCGATTCGGCTACGCCCGTCTGACCGTCGGTTAGTTTGGCTTCGATGATGGCGGCGTGAATCGCGGCTCCTTGTGCAACCGCCAACTGAGGGTTCAACACTTTCGACGGCTTCCTGCCCGTGAGTTTCTGCATCATCTCGAAGGCCGCCGGCATCGCCGTGCTCCCCCCGACCAGCAAGACTTCGTCCAACGAATCGCGAGCGATGTTGTGATTGTCGAGCAAAAACTCGGTCGTATCGCGAGTCCTTTGCAGCAGGTCGCGAGACATCTTCTCGAATTCGGTTCGCGACAACTCGACCGGCAGCAATTGGCCACGATATCGGACCTCGATCACGGTTTTCGTCCAATGACTAAGTTCTCGCTTGGCCGCTTCGCACTCGCGCATCAAGCTGAATTTGGCTTGCGGTTCGTCGCGCGGATCGACCCCGAATTTCGCACGGAACTGATCGCAGACGTAATCCAAAATTCGAGCGGTCCAATCGAGTCCGCCGAGCATCGTATCGCCATCGGTCGCGACAACGTGAAAATCGGTCGGCGAATACTGCACGACCGTAACGTCAAACGTACCGCCGCCGAGATCGTAAACCAAGATCGTCTTCGTCTTGTCTGGCATGTCCAGCCGCCCCAACTCGCCATTCGACCAAGCATACGTCAGCGTGGCGGCAGTTGGCTCGTTGATGATATCGAGCACGTTTAGTCCGGCGATCTTTCCGGCATAGCGTGTGGCCGCGCGACGTGGTTCGTTGAAGTAGTACGGTACCGTGATCACCGCGTTGCCAATTGGCCCGATTTGTTTTTCAGCATCGACTTTCAACTTGGTCAGGATCAACGACGAAATCAATTCAGGCGTCAGCCGCCGGCCCTGATAGTGCAACGCGAATCGCGGATTCCCCATTTCGCGTTTGATCCCAATGACGACTCGCTCGGGATCGGACGCGGCCAACACATCGGCGGACGGCCCGACGATAATTTTCCCCTCTTCGCCCAAGACGACAATCGACGCTGTGATCGGACTGTCCACGGTATTGTTGATCACTTCAGGATTGCCGTCGCTGCCAAGCCGCGAGATTGCCGAATACGACGTCCCCAGGTCGATCCCGACTGTGTTCCCATCAACAAAACTCGGTTGCGTCTCTGACATCACTCCGCCCTTCTTCTGGCCATGACATACGAGCCGCGAACCTCAAACGCCGATCACACGCAGTCGCTGACCCCCACGGATCGTATCGACGGCTTGAATTTGTCGGCAATCGACAGGACGATGACCGTCACGTCCATCACGGAGTGCTGCCATGACCGCCCCGATCCCCGAACCGATTGATCCCGCGTTGTTACCCGACCTGGCGCGAGCCGTCATCGCGGCGGATCGTTTTCCTTATTTGGCGACGATCGACGGCGATCAACCGCGAGTCCGGCCGGTCTCCCCGGTGAAAACGGATGGTTTCACGGTCTACGTCGCGAATCTGCGGATGTATCACAAAACCGCCGAAATCGCCGCCAACCCTAACGTCGAACTCTGTTATCTCGACGAAAAGCACGATCAGGTCCGCATCACAGGCATCGCAGAAGTCGTGACGGAGCGGCCGGTGCTTCAAGACATCTGGGACTCAAACCCGCTGCTGCGACAATACCTCGGCAGTTTGGACAACCCGGCATTAATCATGTACCGCATCCGGCCTCGGCAAGTTCGCTTCATGCGCGAATGGGCGCTGAGTTATCACGACGTGCCGGTTTCCTAAGAACTTGTCCATGAACAACTCCGTAGACCGGTTTTCCAAACCGGCCAAACGAAAAAGTGCCGGGCTACAAAGCCGCAGAGTAGTTCTTGGACGGGATCTAATCCGGCCGCCGATGGAACTCGCCGTTCTTCATCACCGCGATCAAATTCTTTCGTTCGAGCAGCACTTTCGGATCCACCAGCGGATCGCCCGCAACCAGAAGCAGATCGGCAAGAAATTTCGGTTGAATCTGTCCCAGTCCGTTGGGCAAATCCATGGCAGCGCCACCGTACTTCGTCATCGTCAGCAACGCTTCCATCGGCGTGAAGTCGCAATACCGGATGAGATGATCGAGATCGCGAGCATTCTCGCCATGCGGCGTCACGAAAAAGCCATAGTCGCCACCACCGAGAATTCGAATGCCTCGCTTCTTTAGTTCTTTCAGTCCTTTGGCGGCACAGGCTAGCTCTTCGCGGAAGCCGAACTCGACAACTTGCTGCTCCGTGAACCACTTATCTCCCTCGTAAGAGGCCGTCGCCGTGAAGCCGATGTTCGGACTCACGAAGACCCAATCCTTGTTCGCTTCCAGCAAGTCGATTGCTTCCTCGTCGGTGAAGTTGGCGTGATAGATCACCTTGACGCCGTACTTCACCGCCAGCTTGACCGAATCGGCGCTGCGACAATGCGCGCTCATTCGTTTGCCGTGAGCGTGAACAACTTCCGCAGCGGCGGCGACTTCCACTTCGCTCATCACCGTGCTGTGTGACGGAGCGTGCGGGACAAAAGTGTCACCCGAGATCACGAGCTTGATGATGTCCACTCCTTCGCGGATCAACTCGCGAGTCACTCGCCGAAAGTTCTCTGGCCCGTCGAGCGTGATTGCCATCGACGACATGTGTGGCATCTGCAGCGTCCGCATGTCTCCCAATCCACCGGTCACCGTCAACCATGGACTGGCCGCGAGTAACCGCGGACCGGGGATCTCGCCTTTGTTGATCGCGTTACGAATGACGACATCAGTCCGAGGCTTCGCCGACGCCGCGCTGATGCAGCTGGTGATCCCGCAATCCAGATACAACTTCGCATTCCGCACCGCGATCAGAGTCGTCTCCTCCGGTGGAATCATTCCGATCTGCACGAGGTCCGCCGCGTTGTCGATACTCAGATGCGCGTGCGACTCGATCAACCCCGGCATCAAAGTCGCCCCACCACCGTCAATCACGTCAGCCATTTCTCTCGGCAGGTGCTGTCCGTCACGAGCGACGTCTGCGATGCGTGGCCCGTCAACCAACACCTCACCGAAAAATGGCTCGGCCCCCGTGCAGTCGAGAATTCTGACACCTGTGAAAAGAGTTCTGGACATCGCAGTACCTCAGGAATTCGGAATGAACGGAAAGGATAAACCCGAAGAGTCAGCGAGAGCGAGCAGATCCGGCCGTTCGCCGATGGCCGACAACTGTTATCCTTTCCCTTTGATCTCAGAATCACGATTTCAGCGCCGCAGGAATTAAATATCGACTTTCGGCGAACGGCTGACGGCTATTGGCCATAGGACATTGAAGCCGTCTTGTCCGGTTTTCCAAGTGGTCGTAGCATCTCCGACGTATTCCCAAGGAGCGGGGCGGGTAATGAGTTCAGGGCGGAAATGGTTGTGCGGCGTGCTGGCCGTGGCGTTGTTGATTCGCCTTGGCGCGGCTGTTGTTGTGCAGCAGCGAATTGGCGATGAGCTGTGTCTGATCACTGGCGATGCCGAGGGCTATTGGGAGTTGGCTCGGCGAATTCGAGCAGGCGACGACTTCGCGTTGTATGAGCCGCCGCGACGGGTCCATCGGGTGCCGGGTTTTCCGGCGCTACTGGCTGGCTCGATGTGGCTGTTCGGCGAAAGTAATTTTGCGGCCAGAGGTGTTTTGGCCGTTGTCGGAACGCTGGGCTGCGCGGCGGTGTATGCGCTGGGTCGGCAGTTGTGTGATGAAACAATCGGCCTGTCGGCTTGTGGACTGACGGCGATCTCGCCGGCGATGGCGGGGTTCAGCGTGCTGATTCTTAGCGAGACTTTGTTTGCCGCGCTGCTGACGTTGAGCTTGTGGTGCGCGGCGAAATGGCTGATGGGCACCCCGCGCTTACGATTTGGGTTTCTTTGGCCAGTGGCGACCGGTGCCTGTATCGCGGCGGCAACGTTGGTTCGGCCGAGTTGGCTGTTGGCGGGGCCGGCGTTGGCGTGCTTCGCAGTGTGGCTGTCGCGTGATCGGCGGCGTGTGTTGTTTGAGTCGGCGGTGATGTTTGTAGCTTTGGTGGGATCAATGCTGCCATGGGCTTGGCGGAATCATGAGGTTTGCGGGCATTGGGTTTTCACGACGTTGTGGTCGGGGCCGAGCTTGTACGACGGGCTGCATCCGAATGCGACCGGTGAAAGCGAGATGTCATTCTTCGACGACGAACGATTGATGAACCGGATGTCGGAATGGGACGTCAACGAAAACTATAAGCGGCGGGCGTGGCAGTTCGCGGCTTCGAATCCGATGCGTGCGTTGGAACTGACGGCCATCAAGCTGTGGCGGTATTGGAAACCATGGCCGAGTGCTCAGCAGTTCGGCGGGGTTGGCCCGGCGCTGGCGGTCTCATTGTTTTTCGTGCCGTTGCTGGTGTTTGCGGCTATTGGGCTTTGGCACGAGAAACAACACTTTTGGGTTTGGCTGCTGACTGCCGGGCCGTTGTTGTACTTTGCGGCAATTCACGCCGTGTTCATCGGATCGCTGCGATACCGGCTGCCGGCGGAGTATCCGTTGTGCGTGCTGGCAGCGGTCGGGATCAAGAATTGTCGATTGATGGTTTTTGATTTTCGATTTAACCGCAAATCGCAATCTCAACCGCAATCTTCACCTCAAACGAAAATCAAAAACTAACAATACTCCGATGAAATTCCTTTTCAAAACACTGTTCTGGCTAGTGTTGCTGATCGCTGTGGCGGTAGGCATCGGGCGGTCGTATGTGTTTCAGTTTTGGGGTGAGCGAGATCGACTGCTGCATGAACTAGTTGTAGCCAAGCTGCGTGAGCTGTTTCCGAAAGCCAAAGTCGAACTGGACGGAGTGAAGTACGACTTCGGCAGTGAAGTGAAATTGATCGGGTTCGCGTTGCGCCCAGAAGGCGAGGATGCGTCGATCGTCCGTTTGCCGAGCACTGTCATTCACATCAACCGCGATGAGTTGATTGAACACCAGCGGTTTGAGGTTGCGAAAGTCGTGTTGCGATCGCCTCAATTGCAATTCGTGCGCGGTCGAGATGGGGCGTGGAACTGGCAATCGCTATTGCCGCTGCCGACTCAGAAAGATGCGAGCTTACCGGAGTTCGCGATCGAAGACGGAACCGTGACCGTGCGAGTCAAGCAAGCTCCGGGAATTCCGGCGGGGGTGCTGACGTGGGAACACATCGACATGCAGTTGGTGCCGTCCGGCAAACGGCAATTTCAGATCAAGGCGGTCTCGAAGTGCGAGCAGACCGGGCAGATTGACCTTTTGGGAAAATGGCACATCGATGAGCACACGGGGTATTTGAGCGGTCAACTGACCGAGATCACGGTCGGACAGGAACTGGTCGGACTGGCGGCGAGCTTCGCGCCGGAGGCTCGCGGCAAGTTGGCAGAGTGGGATGCGAAACTGCTCAGCCTATTGTCGCAACCGGGCGATGCTCCGAATGGCTCGCCAATTCGGTTGACACCGTCGGGGCCTTTGCCCCAGGGACAATTGGCAGTTAGCGCGGCGGATTCGATTCTCGGATTGCGAGCGAAGATGAACGTGCAGTTTCGGATATCGCGGCCGGAGCCCGAGACGACACCGAACTTTCAGGTCTCACTGAAAATCAACGATGGACAGATCACGAACCCGATCTTGCCGCTTCCGCTGAACGAACTGAAGGGCGAACTGTCGGCGAACAACAAGTTCGTGCGTGTGAAGCAATTGTCGGCTCGCAACGGCGCGACGACGCTCTTGGTCGATGGCCAGTTGGACCGGACGGAGGCTGGGTTTCC
This sequence comes from Planctomyces sp., assembly GCA_031375695.1. Lineage (GTDB taxonomy): Bacteria > Planctomycetota > Planctomycetia > Planctomycetales > Planctomycetaceae > SXKJ01. The sequence goes on along the minus strand of JANMIF010000190.1, from coordinate 16,875 downwards.
GGGTCGGTTTCAAGTGGCGGTGAAGAACGTCGCTTGCGATTCGCCGTTGCGAGGCCGAATGTCGGCGGGCTTCGGCCGGGTGTACGACGCGACGCATCCTCGTGGCAATCTCGATCTGGAATGTGCCGTGATTCACGATGGAGCGGGACATTGGCGGCCGGAAGGCTTGCTGGCCACGGCGAATGATTGCGCGGTCATGCACGATGTCTTCCCGTATCCGGTTGAGCACGCGACCGGAACGGTGCGGCAAAGCGAAGAAGACGGCAAGACATTCGTGATCGACATGAAAGGAACAGCGAGCGGTCGCCCGGTCACGTTGACTGGTGTCGTCAAGAATCCGGGGCCAGACGCGGCGATAACGCTCGACATCGAAGCGACCGACGTGCCACTCGACGAAACGTTTTTGCGAGCCTGCCGACCGGAACTGCAAGCGATTCTGAAAAAGGTGCGGCTGACTGGCACACTCGGCGGCAGCGTGCGGCTTACGAAACTGCCGCGACAACCGTTCGTGCCACGCATTGAGGCGACGATTCACAATGGTTCGTTGTTGTACGAACTCTTCCCGTGGGCCGTGACGAGCATCTCGGCGGAGCTGTCTTCGGTTGGCAATGTGTACAAATTCAGAAAGGTCACGGGGCAACACGGCTCAGCTCGTATTGCGGCGAACGGAACGTACCGTCGCAATCCCAACGGCAATGAGTTGAAACTGCACATCGACACGCAGCAAGCCACTATGGATGAGCCGCTGTTCAATGCGATGCCGCCGATTCTGAAACGAGTTTGGCGAGAGTTTTCTCTAACCGGAGTTCTCGACTGTTCGACCGACATCGCCTGGCAGACCGGTCGGCCAATCGACATTCGCGTTCCGTCCGCTGAGCTACGGCAGGGGACCGTGACGCTGAAATCGTTGCCCTATCGGCTGGATCAAGTGAGCGGCAAGTTCCGTTACGGACCGGACGACGAAGGGCGGGCGACGGTGAAGATCGAAGAGTTTCAAGGTCGTCACGGTGACATGCAAACGCAGGCCAGCGGCTGGCAGCGAGTCGAAGCGGACGGCAACTGGCGTGCCCGGCTGGAAGAATTCACGATCAACAAATTGGTGCCGAATACCGAACTCAAGCAATCGCTTTCGCAGCTACCCGGGTTGAAGCAAGTCTTCGACGCGCTCGATCCGAAGCAATCATTGTCGGTCGACGGAATCATGGAACTGCGTGGAACCCCCGATCCGAGCGACCCAATCACTGCCGCCTGGGACTTGAACACGACTTTCTCCGGAGGCACGATTCACACTGGCTTGGACTTCAAAGAGCTGCGCGGCTTGGTCGCGTCGCGCGGCGAGCTCGATGCCGAACGAAACGCCAAGATCGAAGGCTTTGTCGAACTGCAATCGGCAAAGATTCTCAATTATGTGCTGCGCGACATTCGCGGCCCATACCGTGTCGAGAAGGGTGTGCTGATGTTCGGCGCGGCCGATGTGCAACGCATCCGTCCGCCGGATCAGCTCGACGCGAGCGAGAAAGTAACCGCAAAACTCTTCGGCGGCCTGCTGACGTTAGACGGCATGGCCACGCTCGACGAACAGCCGAAATATCAGGTCGTGATGAATCTACAAAACGCGCGGCTGGAGAAATACGCTGCGTTGCACATGCCCAACTATCGCGACCTCTACGGCGAAACAAACGGCTGGATCAACATTCGTGGTGTCGGCGATTCTGCGGATTCGGTACGCGGCGAGGGGCAACTGCAAATCAGCGATGCCGCTCTGTTGGAGATGCCCGTCATGCTGGAAATGTATCGCCGCTTCAGTCTCAACCCCCCTTCTCCGCGCGAACGCTCGTTTCAATATGCGCTGTTCAACTACAAACTCAAAGACTCGGCATTCGACTTCCAAGAAATCTTCCTGCAAGGGGACACGCTCGACTTCCGAGGCCAGGGCTATGTGACCTTCGACAGCGACGCCGACCTCAATTTTTATTCGCAGATGCCACGCAACCAAATCCCGATCCCGCTGCTCCGCGAAATCCTGGGCGAAGCGACCAAAGGCTGGGTCGGCGTCCACATCACCGGCAACCTCGACAACCCCCGCACAGAAGTCGTCCCGGTCCCGCTCGTCAACGAAACCGTCAAAGCCCTGCTCGGCATGCGGCCTCAACCGCTCATCCCCATCCGAGAAGGACTCCGCAAGCGCGGAATACGCCGTCAGTGATGTCCCCTCAAAGTTCGTTGCCGAACATCGGGGACCACCGTACACCTGTCGTAGAGGCGAAAAGAGCGAGACGAAAAGAAACCCTAAAGCATGAGTCGATTTCTCATCGTTGCCGTGTTGAGTTTTATTTCGGCGGTGCCGTTTGCGGTCGCGGATGACTCGCAGTTGCCGCGCAGTTCGCCGGAGCCTCAGGGAGTTTCCTCGAAAGCTGTCCGGGAGTTCGTCGAGGCGGCGAATCAGAAGATCGACACGTTGCACAGCTTCATGCTGCTGCGGCACGGGCACGTCGTCGCCGAAGGTTGGTGGAAGCCCGAAGCGGCCGACAAGCCGCATGTCCTGTATTCGCTCAGCAAGAGCTTTTGCTCGACGGCCGTTGGTCTGGCCGTCTCGGAAGGAAAGCTAAGCATCGACGATCCGGTGCTGAAGTTCTTCCCGGACGATGCACCAGAAAAGCCGTCGGACAAGCTGAAGCAGATGCGTGTCCGCGATCTGTTGACGATGTCCACGGGACATGAGACCGAGCCGAAGTTCACAGCTGATGATCCGTGGGTCAAAACGTTTCTGGCTCATCCCGTGCCGCATAAGCCGGGAGCCCACTTTCAATACAACTCGCCGGCGACCTACATGCAGTCGGCCATCGTGCAGAAGGTCACGGGGCAAACAGTGTTGGAGTACTTGAAGCCGCGGCTGTTTGAACCGCTCGGCATTGAGCACCCGACATGGATGAGCAGCCCGCAAGGAATCTCGACAGGCGGCTGGGGTTTAATGGTTCGCACCGAAGACATCGCCAAGTTCGGGCAGCTCTACTTGCAGAAGGGGAAGTGGAACGGCAAGCAGCTCATGCCAGCGTCTTGGATTGAGCAGGCGACCTCGAAGCAAGTCTCGAACGGCAGCGACCCCGCTCGCGATTGGGATCAGGGCTACGGATTCCAATTCTGGCGCTGCCGTCACGGAGCCTACCGAGGCGACGGAGCATTCGGACAATTCTGCATCGTGCTTCCAGAACAAGACGCGGTCATCGCCATCACCGCCGACACGAAAGACATGCAGGCCGAACTCAACGTCGTCTGGGACAAACTTCTCCCCGCGTTCCATGCCGCCGCGCTGCCGGCCAACGCCGATGAAGAAGACCAACTCAAAGCGACGCTCGCCAAGCTCACGGTTCCGGAGAATCACACACCCAATACGCTCAAACTGCCGGGGACTCGGTGAGCCAGCACAGATCTGTTGGTCGCCGAAGTCATGCACTGACACGAAAACCAAACTCTCGCGATTTCGGCGACTTCCCATTGCTGGGTCGGTCGTTAGTTCCGCAACCACAACGAGGACATTCCAACATGATTGCAAGGACGCTGGGTACCGCTGTTGCCGCTCTGATTTGCTGCGTGAGCGTCTTCGCGCAAGAAAAACCGGCGACTCCAATCTATTTTGAGCAGGAGGTTAAAGATTCCAACCCGCTGCGCACCGAGCAAGCCAAAGAGTTGGACGAGTACATCCTCGCCTTGAAGCAGGACAACGCTCGGCTGCGAAAGTTGGTGCCGAATGATTACTCGTCACCGCAGGCGTTTGAGAAGTCGGCTCAACTCTACAGACAGGCATTTTGTGACAGCATTGGCTACCCGCCGCCGGGAGATGTGCCGCCGGTGGCGGCGACGTTCAAGCAGATCGGCGAAGACAGCATCGGTATCTACTTCCGAGCGATGATCCCGATCCTGCCCGGCGTTCAGGCCGAAGGGATCTACATCGTCCCGAAGTCACTCAAGACCGGCGAGAAGGCACCGCTGGTGATCTCGATGCACGGCGGCGGCGGTTCGCCAGAGGTGGCGTTGTTCAAGGGAGGCGCGAACTATCACGACATGGTGCGCGGCGGAATCAAACGTGGCTATGCCGTCTTCGCGCCGCAGCATTTGTTTTCGGCGGAGGGCTATCCGAAAGACGTTCGCAACCGTACCGATGAGCGGCTGCGCCTGGTCGGCACGAGCTTGACTGCCGTCGAGATCGCGAAGATTTCTCGGAGCCTCGACGTGTTGTTGAAGCGGCCTGAAGTCGATGCCTCGCGAGTGGTGATGGTCGGGTTGTCGTACGGTGGCTACTATGCACTCGTCACGCCCGCGATCGACACGCGCATCAAGGTCTCGGTTTGTAGCTGTTACTACGGAGTGCAAGAGGCGCGCTACGAACGTGATGAGTTGTCGATCCCCAGCGATTTCAAGTTCAAGGACCGTTTCACGCTCTTCCGTGACTCCGACCTTGCCGCGTTGGTCTGTCCGCGCGCGTTGCAGATTCAGGCCGGCAGCAAAGACGGCGTCGATCATCGCGACGGCGGCAAACCACTCGCTCCACAGTCGGCCGCCTACTACGAAAAGCTCGGCCTGTCCGATCGCTTTCAGCATCTGATCTTCGAGGGCGGCCACGAATTCCACGACGACTCCGCCTGGGAGTTCGTGAAGAAGCATCTCTAAGCAGCGTCGGTCAGCGGCGATGACTCAGCTTTTCGTCTAACCAAGCGAATGCTTCGTCTTGCATGGCGATCGTCCAACGGTGAGGTTCGTCATAGAACCGGCCAAGGAACTGGTCGGGGCAACCAGCCGCTTGATAAAGCTCGGCGATGCGTTTGACGGACGACTGCATGCCGGACAGCGGGAAGAGTCGGTCTTGCGAACATTGTTGCACGAACAACGCTCGCGGCGCGGTGAGCGACACGAGTTCGGGCAAGTCCATAAGCCGATGCAGGCCCGGCAGAAAGTGAATCCACGAGTGCGTATCAACGTGCGACTTCAACATCGGCCGCATCGACGACATGAATCCCACGACGCACGCCGCTTTGATCCGCTCGTCCATCGCCGCCAGATACGCCGACCGATAGCCACCCATCGAGATGCCGACGCAACCGATCCGCTTCGCATCGACTTCCGGCCGAGTCGTAAGGTATTCGACGACTCGTCGGTCGTCATAGTTGACGACTCCCGGCCACGTCGCGCCGGCGAGCACGAGGCTCTTGGCAATCGTCGCTTCCTTGGCTCGGCACTTTTGATTGAGCTGCTGGACATAGTCGAGCGAATACTTTGAGCGATCCCAGCCGAACTTCAAATCCTCATCCAACAGCACACGACGCTCGCCAAACATGAAAGCGTCGATCGAGATCAGGACATAGCCGCGTCTAACCAGTGCGGTGGCCGTCGGGCGGCCGTCGTAGTTTTGCTGGTGGTACTTGGTCATCGCCGGATGGTTGACCCCCAAGTCGATGACCTTCTCTTTGCCGAACAGGAACATCCCGCCGTGCGAGTGCAGATCGACGATCGCCGGCGCGGGTTTCTTCAAATCTTTCGGGATCAGCACATACGCCGGAATGCGAAACCACGGCGTCGTCGAGATCAACACTCGCTCACGCCAGAAGTCACCACAGTCCACACGCTCGACGACCTCCGGCTGAAAGTCCACGCGAGGCGGTTCGTAGCTCAAGACTTCACTCACCTTCGCGCGAGCCGCCGCGCGGAAGGCTTCGTTGAATTCAATCGGCTTTCCAATCGGGAACACCGACGGCTGACACGTCGCCGCAATCTGCTCGACCGCTGCAAAGTTCGTCCCCAAATCCGCTGCCGACGGCTGCAAGGCACGAGCGGCATCAGGAATCAACTTCGCTTCGTTCCCACCAACAGCCAGACCGGCTGAACCAACCAGCGGCAGCAAGCCGACACTCGCCAAGAACTCGCGACGATCAGGTTGTCGATCAGGCATGGCAACTCCAATCATGATGTCCGGATTGTGGAACATGCAGTGTTGTGGCCGGTCTATCGTCTCGCGTCTCGCAACCGAATCAATCCTGGCTCGGAGGGGACGAGTTTCTCTCGCAGCTCGCGCATCCATTGCGGGTGCGTTAAGTCACCGATACCGAGCACCGTCATGCCCTTTTTCTGCGTCCACAGAGCCATGTGTTCGAGATCCGCGTCTTTGCCGGTCGCTCGCGAGAACTTCGAGTGAATGTGTAATTCGGCAAAGAACATGTCGGCTCCCTCCGTCGCGAATCCTGAAGTGCGGCGAATTATCGGAAGCCGTTCTCGCAATCGCAATGAGCGGAGCTTCCGCCAATGAAGGCCGAGTCTTGGCCTACACGGAATCGCTCAAAAGTTCTGAACTCTCTTCCTGAGAGTAGATCTTCTCGTAGAGCGTTTTCGGGAAAGAGCGTTCGTCACGCCCTCCCAAGATGGTGCCGCGATATTGATATCGATGGCCATTCACCCACCTCCGATGCACGAGCATCAGAGCGCTGATGTTTTCGTGTCGGGGAATCAGGATTTGCTGTAGCCTACGACTCACGATCAACGCTTTTGCTTCGTCGTTACCGAACTTCGCTAGTTGAGCAATCACGATCCGCCCTGGATTGTCGCTCGCCCGTTTCGTCTGTTTCAACTTTTCGCTGATCCGCTTCTCCAGGGCCGCGACGTATTCATCTTCCGAAAGTTCCTGTCTCTCGGCTTCGGGTCGCCAGATAACCAAGCGACTTCGTTCTTGACGCCGAGGCTCTTCGCCCAAGCGAACTTTCTGGATGTCGCTCACTGGGACAGCATACGAAGGAATCACAGCATCCGGCGCTTCACGCAATTCTTGCGGATTCAATCTCCGTGGTCGATCAGCTTCATCGTCCGCTGGCTCGATAGGTCTAATTTCGCACAGGGCAAGTTCATCGTCAATACTCAGCACGTGGGGTGCGGAAAGCACTTTGATTCCATTCGCAAGCCGCGTGCCTAATTGCTTGCTCTCCTTTATCGAGATGCTTCGCTTCAATCGGATGCAAACTCGCAGACGCAACGACAGCGAATTGCAAGCACTGAGGACCAATTGCGCAAACTTGCGTAAGTTTTCGAGGCTGTTGGTCTTGTCCAAGATGTTTGGCACGTAGCATTCAACAAGAAATGGACGACCCTCGTACATGAAGTAAATGTCGGACCTGCCTCGATCGGTTGCTGGCTCCAGTTCAATCTTGGTGGCTCCTGCCCTCTGAAATCGAAAGGCAAACGCAAGCTGAAGTAGCCCCGTCGAGTAGTGATTCTTCATCACATTGATCACGTCAACGAGGTTTGGAGTATAGGCCAATCGTTTTAGGTAAACACCAAGCTCCATCAACTCGACAACCTGACAGTCGCCAGCGACACCAAAGAGCGTGTCAAATGGATGAGTAGGTTGAGGGATCAAAGCGTGCTGATTTCGCACTCCGTTGAAAACTTCGTTTAGCCACGACGAGCCAAATGCACCTTCGACAATTGCTCGCGTCTCGTTGATCAAGGGCCGCGGTAGTCTGAGTTTGTCGGCAAGCTTATGCGCTTGGTTGACCCAATGATCTCGTGGATCACCAATATCGAGTTCAGGAATGCGATGATCTCCGCTTGCCATAGCCTAGCCTGATTTGATGCTCGAACTGCGATCTGTCTCGACAAATAGGTGTCACTTGCTTCGCAGTTGAGCCACGCGCCGTTTACCTGGTGACGCAGTGCCGAAATACTTCTCGAAGTCCGCTGCGTCGAGAAGACCGTGTCGATCCAGATGGATTCGAGTCGAAATCACATCGGCTTCGCGCGCCGGTTGGCTCAGGCGGTCGGCGGTCCAGACGATGAGCAATCCCGTGGAAGAATGCTCAAACGCTTTGCAGCGGGGTTTGGACGGCCTGTCCACAAACCTCAATTCGCGAAGCAATCGCTGTAACTGCCCGTAGGTGATGCGAGGTTGCATCGGCGATTCCTTTTCCGATTGAAGGCTTTCAATTGCTCTCGACAGGATTAAAAGTGCCGCATGGATTTCGCGAATCACGAGACCGCTGCCGCGACTTTGTCAGCGGCGAGGTCTCGCGGATGCGGTTTGATGGCTCGCGTGGGGAGCGATGTCAGCACCACGCAAATGGTTTCGCTGGCCGGGTCCGCCCACGCGATCGTTCCGGTTGAGCCGGTGTGGCCGAATGTTTTCTCGGAGCAGCCTTCGTTGCCGGCTCCCTTGCCGACGTTCAATCCCAAGCCGCGTGGAGTTTGTCCGGGTGGGTTGTGGTTGGTCGTAATCAACCGAGCGGTTTCTGGTTTCACGACCGCTCCCTTCTGGAAGAGGAACTCACCGAGGAAGCGGGCGATGTCCGGCGCGGATGCGTGCGTGCCGCCCCACGGTGCTCCGAGCGTTCGCCAATACGGACTGTTCCAGTCCCAATCCTTGGCGGTCGGATCGCCTCCTCCGGCTTCGACGGCGGCGAACTCCGTTTGCACGGGGACGAAGTCTTCGAGCTTGAACCGTCCCAGTCCTTGAGCCGAGTGCTTCATCCCCAGCGGTTGAAAGACTGCTCGATCGACGAGGGTTAGGATGTCCGTGCCGCTCAGCAGTTCGGCCACGCGAGCCGCCAACAGAATCGCCATGCTCGAATACTGCTGCTTCGAGCCGGGAACGAAGTGCAGCGGCGTGCGAATCGCGTGCTCGGCGAACTCGGACAGCGGAGCATGTTTCTTTCGTAAGGCGTCATTCTCAGGCAATTGATCCGGCAGTCCCGAAACGTGCGACAGCAGATGTTGCACCGTGACTTCATCGCGCCCCTCATCGGTGAACTTCGGGAGGAACTTCTTCAGCGGGTCGTCCAGTTTGAACGCGCCTTTGTCGAAGAGTGTCATCAGCGCCGTCATGGCGATCGGTTTGGAAATCGAGCCAAGCAGAAACATCGCATGCTCATCACGAGCCTTGCCGAACGCGCGTGTAAATGACGTCCGCCCTTGGCTGACGTGCAACACCGCGGCAGCCACTTGGCCCTGTGCCGTCGCGCGAGCCAACACCTCGGCCGCCTCGTCCAAGCGATCTTGTCGCAACGCGGCCAGGAGCGGTGTTCCCAATGAGGCCGCCAATCCGAATTGAAGAAAGTTGCGTCGCTTCATAGGGAGCAATCATAACGTGGTGAGGCAAACTTGCGACGAGGGCGGACGCTGGCTCGCGAGTTTGTCGTGTCGCGATACGATGCCGGATTAGCCGAGCTCGTGAGTGTTCGGTGTTTCGCGAAGGAGCGAAGCCTCACGACTTCGGCTACCGACCAACTTGGAACTGCTGAGAGAGTGACCGTGTTGATACCGAGGTTTCATGCGTCTGTGCGGCTCGGCGTTCGGTGGATTGGCCTGACCCTCTTGGTTGTCTCGGTCGCGGTGCCGGCGTTGGCGGATGACGCTGGGCTGGAGTTCTTCGAGAAGAAAATCCGGCCGGTGTTGGTCGAGCGGTGTTACAAATGCCATTCATCGGAGACTGCGAACCAGAAGGGCGGACTCCGACTTGATCGTCGAGTGAGCGTGTTCGATGGCGGTGACTCCGGGGCCGCTCTCGTTGTTGGGAAGCCGGACGAGAGTCTGCTGATCAAGGCACTCTCCTGGTCCGGCGTCGTGTCGGAGATGCCTCCCGACAGCAAGCTGCCTGACCGCGTTATTGCCGATTTTCGGGAGTGGGTCGCGCGCGGGGCAGCGTTCCCCGCCGACTCGACACCGGTGGCTGCGAAGCCTCGCGCGGTGGATGTTGAGCAAGGGCGCGGGTTCTGGTCGTTTCAACCGGTTCACACGCTGCCGGCACCGCAGGTCTCTGATCCGAGTTGGCCGCGGCGGAAGATCGATTCGTTCGTGCGCGAACAACTTGTTCGTCAGCAGATGCGGCCCGCGCCCGAGGCGGACCGCCGAACGCTGATTCGGCGGCTGTCGTTCGACTTGCTGGGCGTGCCGACGACGTTTGCCGAGACGGAAGCTTTCGTGGCGGACGAAGCGCCGGATGCTTACGAGCGGCTCGTGGAGCGTTACCTTGCATCGCCGCATTACGGCGAACGCTGGGGACGACATTGGCTCGATGTGGCTCGATACGCCGAGGACCAGCCGACGTCGGAGGCAACCTGCAAGCCGCCACGCTTCCCGTTTCGATACCGCGATTGGGTCATTCAGGCGTTGAACGACGACTTGCCTTATGACGAGTTCGTTCGCCGTCAGCTTGCGGCCGATCTGTTGGATGTCCCTCGGTCGGAATTGGCCGCGCTGGGGTTCCTCGGTCTGTCGCCGGTCTATCACAAGGAGCCGAAGCTCGCGGCCGATGTGATCTCGGTGATCGTCGCCGACGAGTGGGACGAGCGGCTCGATACGGTCACGCGCAGCTTTCTGGGACTGACCGTCGCGTGTGCTCGCTGTCACGACCACAAGTTCGATCCGATCAAGACCGACGACTACTACGCGCTCGCCGGAGTCATGGCCAGCACGCAGTTGGTCGAATGGCCGCTCGTGGAAACCAGTCCCGAAGTGGCCGCCGCGCTGACCGAGGTGCAACGGCAGATCATCGATGTCGAGTTGCGTTTCGACTACGCCAAGAAGAACCGCAAGACACCGAAAGCGGAGGGAGTCGATGTCGCTCCGTTCGATGCCGAGGTGGCTCGCTGGGAAGCCGCGTTGAAAGCGTTGAAGGAGACAAAACTTTTCGAGGGACCGATCGCGACTGGCGTGCGCGACGCCGGTTTGTGGATCAACGGAGACGATTCCGCTTGGACATTGCTTGATTACCTACAAGGCCGTCCGCGCGATCTGCCGGTGTTCGTCCGAGGCAACCCGGCGAACCCCGGTCCGATTGTCCCGCGTCGATTTCTCGAAGTGCTTTCTCCTCGCGATGCGAAGCCGTATCAACAGGGAAGCGGGCGGCGTGAACTGGCAGAGGCAATCGTCGGACCTGTCCGAGGTAGCCGAACTCGTGAGAGTTCGGACCGAAGTCTCACGACTTCGGCTACGTCACTAGCCGCACGAGTCATCGTGAATCGAGTCTGGGGCTGGCACTTCGATCGGCCGCTCGTGACGACTCCGAGCAATTTCGGTCGGCTGGGAGACGCTCCGTCGCACCCTGAACTGCTCGACGATTTGACCGCTCGATTCATCGAATCGGGCTGGTCATTGAAATGGCTGCATCGCGAGATCGTCCTCTCGGCCACATGGCGACAGGCCAGCCGTTCGCCGACAGACTATCACGATCGCGATCCTGATAACCGCTGGCTGTGGCGTATGAATCGCCGACGTCTAGAAGCGGAAGCCTGGCGTGACGCCGTGCTGTCGACGAGCATGGAACTCGACATCACGATACAGGGGCCGTCAGCGAGTTTAGACGACGAGAAATTCCGCCGCCGCACCGTGTATGGCATCGTCAGCCGTCAGAAACCGGCCGACCTGTTCCGACTGTTCGACTTCCCCGATGCCAAGCGTCACACCGAGAACCGGCTGCCGACGACGACACCACTTCAGCAGTTGTACTTGCTCAACAGTCCGTTCCTGCAACAGCAGGCGGAGACAACCGCTCGCTCGGTCTTGGACGAGCAGCCGTCGAGCAGCGAAGAGATCGTCCACAACTTGTTCCGTCGAATTTTGCTGCGAGACCCAACCACAGAAGAACTGACGGAGGCTCTGAGCCTCGTGAAAACCGCCGCCGGTAACGTGCCCCGCGAAAGCTGGCCATTCCTGGTTCATTCACTGTTTGCGACGAACGAATTCTTGTACGTCGAATAAGTTGTTTTCAATTGGACGTGAACCATGACCGCCGTTAACGTCGAAATCATACGTTGGGTTGATGACGACCAGCCCGGTTTTGTTGAATGCCGCCTCATTGATGTTTCCGGTCGGGATTGGCGATTCGTCGATAAGCTCCCGGTTTTCACGGCTGCGAATTTGAGTCGCAAATCTGCCTACCCGCAGCCCGGTATCATTGCGTGTGAAGTTGAAAAGACATGGAGCGACGAAGTCGGTCGAGAACTCTGTTTGATTAACACGGATCGCCCGTGGGGCGTCGAATCAACCTCGAGCGAAACGCGATTCCATGTGCTTTCCACCCAACTTTGTGAATACTGAAAGTACAAACCAACAATGCGTTCTCATATTCCACAGATCGGTCTCTCACGAAGGCAACTACTAAGCTCGCTGGGTGCCGGTTTCGGGACGCTCGCGCTGGCTGATTTGCTGCATGCGGATCAGGCGACGTCCGGTGTCGTGACGCCTCACGCACCGAAGGCCAAGCACGTCATCTTCCTCTTCATGAGCGGAGGTCCGTCGCATATCGACCTGTTCGATGAAAAGCCGAGCCTCAAGAAATTCGCCGGGCAGCGTCCCTCCGGAGCCGATCTTCGGACCGAGCGAGTCACCGGCGGACTGATGCCGGCTCCATGGGAGTTCCGGCCCGGCGGTAAGAGCGGGTTGATCATCAGCGATCTGCTGCCGAATCTTCGTGATTGTGCGGATGACTTGTGCGTCGTGAGATCAATGGTCGGCGGCAATCCGAATCATGCGCCGGCGGCCAATCATCTCTTCTCGGGACGGATCGACCAGATTCATCCGTCGTTCGGCTCGTGGGTGTCCTACGGATTGGGAACGGAGAATCGGAACCTACCTGGCTTCGTCTCGCTGAGCGACGGCGGAACCGCGTCCCGTTACGTTCGCAATGGCTACCTGCCGGGCGAGCACCAAGGGACGCCAATCAACATCGCCGAGAAGGATCCCGAGAAGATGGTCCGCTATCTGCGGAACGGAACGCTCAATCGCGAGCAACAAGAACGGCAGCTTGAGTTCATCGCGCGGCTCAATCAACGGCAGCTTGCGGCGTCGGGAGATGACCCCGCGCTGGAGGCTCGTATCCGCGCGATGGAGACCGCGTTTCGGATGCAATTCGCCGCGGGGGACGTGTTTGACATCCGCTCCGAAACGCAGGCGACTCACGACGAATACGGATCGAGTTCCTTCGCGCGCGGCTGCCTGATCTCGCGCCGGCTGGTGGAGCGCGGCGTTCGCTACATCCATGTGGAACTCGGAGGCTGGGACCATCACGAGAACATCGACAAGTCGATCACGAGCAGCAGCCGTCAAATCGACCAGCCGATCGCGGCGTTGCTCCGCGATCTGAAGCGTCGCGGCCTGCTCGATGAAACGCTGGTCGTGTGGGGCGGCGAGTTCGGTCGCACGCCGGTTTCGGAAAGCGGGAACGGCCGCGATCACAACCACTACGGCTTCACGATGTGGCTGGCCGGCGGCGGCATCAAAGGGGGAATGGCCTACGGTGCGACGGACGAGATCGGTTTCCGCGCCGTCGAGAACCGTGTCAGTGTCCACGACCTGCACGCCACGCTGCTGCACCTGTTGGGCTTCGATCACGAACGCCTGACCTACCGTTACTCCGGCCGCGATTTTCGTTTGACCGACGTGCATGGAGAAGTCGTGCAAGACTTGCTGGCGTGATTGCAGGGACGCGGACGCATCCAACGTTGAAGAGAACTGCTATGAAACTGATACTTCGTCGGCTTCTTCTTTGACGGGAGACTCTCGCATGCGTGGCACTCTGCTTTCTGCGCCGATCTCGCGTCGGCAGTTGTTGCAAGTTGGCGGAATCGGTGCGTTGGGGCTGGCCTTGCCGGAGTTCTTGCAAGCCGGCAGATCGAGTGGGCAGGAGCGCTCCTGCATTTTCATCGTGCAATATGGTGGTGGAAGTCACATCGACAGCCTGGATTTGAAACCCGATGCACCGGCTGACATCCGAGGTCCGTACCAACCGATTTCGACACGCGCTCCGGGTCTCAACGTGTGCGAGTTGCTGCCGCGGTTGGCAATGCAGGCTGATCGGTTCTCCGTGGTACGTTCGATGACGCATGGCAATGGCGGGCACGATGGCGGGATGCACGTGGCCATGACCGGCCACTCCGTCCCGACGCCCGATACGCCGTATTTCGGTTCGGTGGTCGCGCGCGTCCGGCCGGCAACTCAGAACATTCCGAGTTATGTCTGGTTGCAGAACTTGGCGGGAGATGTCGAACCACGGTATCTCCGCGGTGGATTCCTCGGTCCGGCTTTCAGTCCGTTGCGAGTGGGAACCGATCTGGATAACCCCAGCGCGGACAAGTTTCGGTTCACAGCGTTTGATCCACCCGCCGGAACGACGGCCGAAAGACTTCTGGACCGTCAGCGATTGTTGCGCGGACTGGAGTCCTCCGTATCAAGTGGCGAGACAACCTTGGCACCCGGATTCACTCGGTTTCAGGAACAGGCTTTCGATCTGGTCACCGGAACCAAAGCACGCCAAGCCTTCGACCTGACCCGCGAGTCCGACACGGTTCGCGATCGTTACGGCCGTCATCCGCTCGGCCAGAATTTACTGTTGGCGCGACGCTTGATCGAGGCGGGCACGCGGTTGGTGAACGTGACCGCTTGGTGCGGTCTGGCGGAAGGGGAGAAATTCACCAACGTCCAGACTTGGGACATGCACGGCCCGGTGGCCGCGCACATTGGCAGCATCTTCGGAACAGGTTCGTATGGGTTGGGGTTCGCGCTGCCGCGCGTCGATCAGTCGGTTTCCGCGTTGCTCGAAGATCTTTCCGAGCGCGGATTGCTGGACAGCACGCTGGTCGTAATGGTGGGTGAGTTCGGCCGATCGCCGAAGGTGACCAATCAGGGACGTGACCACTGGCCAGCTTGCTATTCGTCGTTGCTCGCCGGTGCCGGAGTGCGCGGCGGGTTGGTCTACGGTGCATCGGACAAACAAGGGGCGTACGTTCAAGAGCGTCCGGTGTCTCCGGAAAACTTCGGCGCGACGCTGTACCGCGCATTGGGGATCGACCCTGGCACGCGACTGGGCCTGGATGGCTTCACGCGCCCAGCCAGCACGGGCCAACCGGTGGAGCATCTGCTCGAATTGGGGTCGGCATGACTGATCGTTCGAGTTCTCCGACGCAGCAGGTCACCGACTGGCTGTCGCGATTTAGCACCGCGCTGGATCGGAAGGATTGGTCCGCCGCGGCAAGCTTGTTTGGCGACGAGTGCTACTGGCGCGATTTGGTCTCCTTCACCTGGAACATCAAGACTCTGGAAGGGAAAGGCGAAATCCAAGCCCTGTTGGCCGCGACGATTGCCGGCGTGCAACCCGGTCACTGGCAGATCGCCGGAGAGGCGACCGATGAGAACGGCGTGACGGCAGGATGGTTTACTTTTGAGACCGCTGTCGCGCGAGGAAAAGGTTATCTGCGTTTGAAGGCCGGCAAATGCTGGACGCTGCTGACCACGATGTCGGAACTCAAAGGATTCGAAGAGAAGCGAGGAGCGACGCGCAGTTTCGGAACGCAGCACGGCGTCTTCAAGAATCGAAAGACTTGGCTGGAGCGAAAGACTCAGGACGAAGCGGAATTGGGTGAGGTCACTCAACCTTACTGCGTCATCATCGGTGGCGGACAAGGAGGCATCGGACTGGCAGCCAGACTGAAACGCCTGGATGTGCCGACGATCATCATCGAGAAGAATCCGCGCCCCGGCGATTCGTGGCGGCAGCGCTACAAGTCGCTCTGTCTGCACGATCCCGTGTGGTACGACCACATGCCTTACTTGCCGTTTCCTAATCATTGGCCGGTCTTCTCGCCGAAGGACAAGATCGGCGATTGGTTGGAGATGTATGTCAAAGTCATGGAGTTGAACTATTGGCATTCCACCGTCTGTCGCGGTGCTCAATATCACGCCGACACACAAGAATGGACGGTGACCGTCGATCGTGAAGGGGAGACGGTGGTGCTGCGGCCCAAGCAACTGGTCCTGGCGACGGGGATGTCCGGGATGCCGAATGTCCCGCAGATCCCCGGAGCCGAAACGTTTCGCGGAACGCAACAGCATTCCAGTCAGTTTCGAGGCACTGACAACTACCGCGACAAGAAGTGTGTCGTGATCGGCTCGAACAATTCGGCTCACGATATCTGCGCCGCTTTGTGGGAGCAGGACGCGGACGTGACGATGATCCAACGCTCTTCGACGCATGTCGCCAGGTCCGACTCGCTGATGGAGCTGGCCTTAGGCAGTCTGTATTCAGAGTCTGCAGTCCAGGCGGGCATCACCACCGACACTGCCGACATGCTGTTTGCCTCCATCCCTTATCGGATCATGGCCGACTTCCATCGACCCATCTATCAGGAGATCGCCATCAGAGACGCCGACTTGTATCAGCGTCTTGAGCGGGCGGGATTCCTGCTGGACTTCGGAGACGATGGCTCGGGCCTGTTCATGAAATACCTGCGACGAGGCTCCGGTTATTACATTGATGTGGGAGCATCCGATCTGATTGCCGACGGCCGGATCAAGCTACACAGCGGCGTCAACGTCGAGCGAATCCAAGCAGATACCGTATTGCTGACCGATGGCACCGTCTTGCCGGCCGACTTGATCGTCTACGCCACGGGCTATGGATCGATGAACGGTTGGGCGGCCCGGCTCATCTCGCAGGAAGTCGCTGACCGTGTGGGCAAGTGCTGGGGTTTAGGCTCCGCCACCACAAAAGACCCCAGTCCCTGGGAAGGTGAATTGCGCAATATGTGGAAGCCGACACAGCAGCCAGCGCTGTGGTTTCATGGCGGCAATTTGCACCAGTCGCGTCACTACTCGCTGTTTTTAGCCTTGCAGATCAAGGCGCGGCACGCAGAACTTTCCACTCCCATCTTCGGTCTCAGCGAAGTCCATCACCGTGCCTAGAAATGAGTCAGCGATCAAACCGGGGTAGCCGCGTTCGCCAGAGCTTGTTGAATTTCTCGTTGTGAAAGTTTTGATATTTTTTTGATCCGCTTCCGATTTTCGCGCGAACGTCGTCCGCTTGGTGCGGGTTCCTTGGGTGGGCAGTTTGGTGGACGAGTTCGTGGT
>JANMIF010000175.1:0-38671 GCA_031375695.1 Planctomyces sp. | reverse complement strand
GCGAACTTCGCCTCGTTGAGCACTCGCAGATCGTCGAGCAGTCCGCGTCGCACCTCGCGGCTCATGCCGTCCGGGTTCGAGAGGTACAGCACCGGCTCGCCGCTGCCTCGGAATTTGACACCTTGATACTTCGACGGCAGGAAGCCGCTGCCCCAATAGAAGTCGTAGAAGATTTGCCCGCAGGTCGCCTCTTTGTCGCGCGACGTCATCACGACGAAGCCAGGAAGTTCATCCGCCTCGCTACCGAGTCCGTACGTCGCCCAGGCTCCCATACTGGGCCGGCCGGGGATTTCGTTGCCGGTCAAAAAGAATGTGATCGCCGGAGCGTGATTCACCTGCGTCGTGTGCATCGACTTGATGAAGGTCACGTCATCGGCGATTGACCCGATGTTCGGCAACAGCTCGCTGAGCCATGTCTCGCTTTCGCCGTATTGCCGAAACGGTTTGAACGCTGGCAGGACTGCTTTGCTCTTCTGCCCCTGAGTCATCGTACTCAACCGCTGACTCTTGTGAACCGACTCCGGCAACTCCTCGCCACGATGCTTCTCCATTTGCGGCTTGTAATCGTACATATCGACGTGTGGCGGAGCCCCGTTCTGCAGGAGGTAAATGACGCTCTTCACCTTCGGTGGATGATGCGGCAAATCGGGCAAGCCGCCAAACTGCTTCGGCTTCGTAGTGACAGCGTCTGCCGCGGACAAATCTTTTGCGAGCAATGAAGCGAGGGCCGGCACTCCGAGGCCGATGGCTCCGCAATCAAAGAGTTGTCGCCGTGTGAGATAAGCGGAGCACGCTAGCTGTGGACTCATCGCGACAGGCCTTTCCACATTTGCAGGTTTCTTCTAAACGAACGGTTGTGGATGTTACTCCATCATCCAACCGAAATCACCGTGCGGGAGAAGTGTCGATCCGCCAATGACTAAATCGCGTCACCTTTATTCCGCGAATCGGCCCCATCCGGCTCGCCCGGATGGACCCGACGATGGTGAGCTAACACGCGCATCTCCTTCAAAGACTTGGACCCCATTCGCCTCGTGCGGATGGTGAATGAGATTCTCAGCGTGCCGATCTGCTTCACCATCCGCACGAGGCGGATGGGGTCAGAACGAGTTGTTGGCGGCGTTCGTTAGCTCAGCATCGTGTGCTCCATCCGGGCAAGCCGGATGGGGGCAAATGGCATTGAGATTCGCGGCGGCGGCGTGGACCGACGCAGGCTCCGTTTCCGTTGGCTCGCCGACATCAAAAGCGGGAGAGGGCTTCAGCCGCTCCGGGACGACCACAAGCCGCTGATTGACTTCCGCGAACAGCGCGAATAAACCGCTGCGAATCGGCAAATCAGAGCCTTTGCAGTTCAGAGCAATGCGATGAATCGGCGACTTCTGTTTAGGATTGGAATCTTGGCTGCGGTGCTCGATGCCGTCTCGCTGATCTGTTTTGGTGGCTGGCTGTCTCAAACCGATTGGTTGTTCGGTCATCATTATGGACCACCGGGACCACTTCTCGCCGCGATGTTGACTGGCGTCGGGGGAGTGCTCGCAACAGTGGCTTGGGTCGATATCGGTCGCCGTCACCGTTTGAGTGCTTCGCAACAAGCGACGGCGACACCTCCGACTCGACCCTGGTTGCAATGGCTTTTGAGCGCGGCACTGATCGTACTCTCCTTTCCGACCGGCTTGATCGTTTGGGTCGGAATTTCCGCGCTTCCCAAAACTCAATGGCAGGCGCAGTTGAAAGAACTGGACTCGGCGACGGCCACCGTGCCGCAACTGATCAAGGCGCTCAAGTCGAACGACTATCATCAGCGTTGGCGAGCTGCTGAGGCCGTCGCCAGAAGCGTGAGGAACTCCTCGGACGCGATGCCGACCGACATGCCAGTCGCGACGGAATCGCCGGCGCGCACCGTGGATATCCTTGCCGACCGAAAACACTTGCCCGAACTCGTGGCGGCCTTGGCCGACTCGTTGACAGGCAAAGACATCATCGGTTCAAACGCAGCCGTGGCACTTGGTGCGCTCGGACGCGACGCCGAGTCAGCGGTCCCTGCGCTTGTCGCCTCAGTTCGCCGCGGTTCGGGCACTCCGGAGTCCGAGCACGATTCCGATGTTCTGCGCTGGGCTGCTACACAAGCTCTCGCACGCATTCGTCCGGCGGGGATCGCTGCGCTGATTGAACTCTCAGCTGACAAGAATCCCGCAGTCCGACGACAAGTCGTCGGTGAGTTGGGCATCATCGGCCCGGAAGCCAAGTCAGCCATCCCAGCTCTTGAACGATCGCTCAACGATGACGACGAAGCTGTGCGTCAACGAGCCGGCATCGCGCTTCCGAGAATTGATCCACACTGGAAGCCGCCGGCTGACGCGAAGTAACGACTTGGTCATCGAGCAGCTTTGGGAGTTCAGCAATGCGGTCCAAAACAAATTCCAGCACCTCATGTTGCGAGTTTTTTTCGTCAATCCTCGTGATGGTTCTTGTCAGCGGCTTGGCATCCGCCGAACTGCCGAGTCTCACCGCTCATCCCGCCAACGTCTGGATCAAGCGAACTCCGCTGGCCGACGCTCCCGTCTCGCCGCGGTTGGGGTATGAGGGGGCGTGTGTTTGGGATCGGCGGCACAAATTGCTCGTGAGGTATGGCGGGCACAATCAAGGGGGTGGCGGCGAGCAGGGGGCGGAGGTTTGGACGTTCGATTTGGCGACGGCGAAGTGGACGCTCAAGGAGCCGAATACGTCGCCGCCGGGGGTCTGCTGCAACAACCAAAATGTTTACGACCCGACGAGCGGGCGGTATGTGCGGTTTCCGTTCTTCAGCGGCAGCCACGGGTGGCAGTGGGCTCGCGAGCTGTATTTGAATGACTCGTCCGTGTGGACCTACGACCTCGGCGAGAACTGCTGGCGAAACCGGCGGCCGTTCCCGACGCCCCGATTGGCTCCGTATCGCTGTTCCTCGTGGGACAGCGACGAACAAGTCGTTGTCGTGTTCGGCGGCGAAGGGAGCAGCGAAGGGACGTTGCTCTACGACCCCGCGCGGAACGAGTGGCGTTGGCCCAAACCCGCCAACGAACCACCCGGTCGCAGCGGCGGGAACATGGCCTACGATGAGGCTCGCAAGCTGCATGTGCTGTTCGGTTCGCAGTTCGACAACGACGTTCACACTTGGGCCTACGACGTCCGCCGCAACGAGTGGCGCGACATGAAACCGGACGTCCAACCGCCGACCGATAAGAACGACGCGGTGCTGACCTACGATCCGATTCACCGCGTCGTGCTGGCGATCATCAAGATCACGACCGGTTCAGACGACTCGGCCAAGCACGAGTTGCAGACGTGGGCCTACGACGTAGGAGCGAATCACTGGCAGCGGATGAACCCGACGGCCGAACCCGAATCGTCCAGCAATCGCGCGCGGAATCTGATCTTCGCTCCGGAGCTGAACCTCGCGATCCTCGAAAACTGCACTAGCAAGCCGCGCGAACAACAAGTGTGGACGTATCGCCTCCCCAATCCTACTGATGGGAAACTATCACCGCCGGCAACTCGATTGCCGCGTGCAGTGGTGCCGTTGGTTGAGGATGCCGTCGTGTCGGTGATCGGGCCGCAGCGAGTGGAGATCAACTGGACGCCACCGCGTCGCGCGGGGCAGGTTTTCAACCTGCCCGGACAGGACGGGCAGGTTGAAAACATGCCCCACGGTTATCACGTCGAACGCGCCGTGGTCGAAGTTTACAGCGACGATCAATTGAAACGGCTCAAGTCGCGCACGCCGCCGTTGGCCGAACCGATCATCGGAGCGATCCGCCGCATCGGGCCGTTTCAGCGAATCACCTCCGAGCCGCTCAAAACGACATCGTTCGTCGACACGAAGATCAACCTGAACGAGCTGCAAACGATTGAGCCGCCTAAAGGCGGAACTACGAACGAAGAACTGAGCTTCGATCGTCCGCTGCATGCCGAGCATCTCGACCAGACCGGACGCGAATATCGCAAGGCCGTGTTCGCCTACCGCATTCGTTCGGTCGATGAAGCAGGCAAAGAGAGCGGCCCGTCGTCGGCGTTCTTAACGATTCCGTCATCACCGCAAAACGTCTTCAGCCGCGAGGAGGGAATGACTTGCCAATTGAAATGGTCGCCCAATCCCGAACAAGGGGTCGCCGGCTATCGCGTCTATCGGATGGATGGCCGCTACGAAAAAGACCCGGTCTCGCGACTGACCGCTGAGCCAATCACTGCAACGACCTTCCAAGACGAATCCGCCGGCAAGCAGGCTCGGAGATACTACATCGTGGCGGTGGACGCACTGGGCCAAGGAGGTTTCCCGTCGTCCCCCGTGTGGTTTCAGCGCGAGTGGCAAGACTTCTACAAACCGTTCGTCGGCGAATGGCATCAATGAATGCGCTGAACCGCAGAGTGCGATCCTCGGTTCACGAAAAACCGGATGCTCGCGGCTGATTGAAACAACGCTCGGCGCGGAGGCACTCAGAAGTTGTATTCCAGGCCGATGCGACCGCCGTGGTAGAAGACGCCAGCGGAATGATTCAGGCCGGTGGCTGAGCCGACGTCGGTACTGTGGATTTGCTCGGTCGCCAGGGCGACGCCGTCGATGTACAGGGCCATATATCCTAGGTACAGCGACCAGTTGTCGGTGATTTTTTGGCGGCCGGTCACTCCCGCTTCGGCGATATAGGCCAAATTCCAGGCGGTGTTGTTCGCCGGAAATAATCCGGGTGGGGCGACAAGGCTTGTGGCCACCGATTCATTGTTGGCGTAGTTCGCCATTAGGCCACCTTTGAGATAGCCGTCCCAGCAACTGCAGCAATTTCGGATCAGTGCGAATTCGATGCCGATCTGGCCACCATACAAATAATTGCGAGTCGCCACGTCATAGCGAAAATCCGCCAGACCGGCGGCGGGATCGGGGACGAACTGCGTGTTGAGGTCTTCATTGAGCTGGATCGAGCGGCCGCCGAACAGATAGCCGAACGTCCGGTCTTCGTTCCAAGCGTGTGAGATGACTTCGCGCGAATAGAGGTTCGACGAGAAGTCCGAAGTGATTGTTCGTGGTCCGACGATCGCGGTCTGAGGGTTGTTGTTGATGATCACCGAGACTCCAGTCGTGGTCAGCGTCTGCACGCTGCTCCAATCGTCCACGCCAAAGAACCGGGCTTCGAGGTCTGTGCCTGGACCTTTCCAATCGTGCCAGATCAGCGAGGCTTCGAACCCCGCCGCCCAACCTGGATTGAACTGATTGGCGTTGATCGCTTGCGTGGGCGTGAAGGCGTCGAAGAACAGCGTTTCGTTGTGCGGATGCGAACGATTCAAGATCAACGTGCCGAACCGAGCGGTCAGAAATCCTCCGCCGCAGCAGTATGGCCGGTCAGATCCGGCATCGCTCGATTCGCTGGCAACGTCCGGTTCGTCGACGGTTGGAGCGGGACTGTAACTTGGCGTTGAAGCGTGTCGAGAAATTCGGAGTGGCTGGTTCCAGGATTGTCGCGGCGCATAAGGTGTTGCCGGGAGAGAGAGAGGCTCGGCACTCGATCGTGAGTCGAACGTGATTCGCCCCGACAACTCCGCGGGCGATCCGCCGCGGTAATCGCCGTACTGACCGTGGGCGGTAACCATGTTGGCGAAGAACCCGGTCAGAACAATCAGGGCGGCGGTGATACGTCGCATGAACAGGACTCCTCGAACGTACGAATCGGATTGAGTGAATCGTGCGCGGATCGGGTTGAAAGTGGATTCTCTCAATTCTGTTTGTGCTGCTGGACCGCAATCTGTCAGGCTTTCAATCGCGAGAATCCAATCAAGCCGTACATCGGCGTTGTTCAAATCGGCCAGCCAGTTCGGCTGGTAGCGAATGCGTGGGAATTCCGTTTTTTCGGTTCCGCAATCGTCCGGTTTTCGTTGTCGCCAATTCCGGATTTCTCCGCACGATGCGGTCATCACGAACTCTCGGTCGCTAAGGCTTAATCGCTGCTGCTAGTTGCCGTTGAATCGACCGTCAGAAAGCAGCCGAGTGTTATGCCAGTTGATCCGACCGTGATAGCGGGCACCCAGATTTTGATCGCGTCTTATCAGATCAGCCACAGGCAAGCGTGCGACCTATCCGACCGGAATCTCCTGAATAGCTCCTTCATTCACAACTCTGCCTTTATATTCAAACGCGATTGCCGAGCCGTTCGGTTGTGACAGTCACTCCGATTGAACCCGCGATGACAGTTGCCCTGAAAACGACGATGTCAAATTAGAAAGCCTCTTCATGCTGTTGACTTCATGGCTAACGACCACGACCCGTTCGATTTGGAACAATGCCTCGCGATCACGCAGCAACTTGCGGCGGCTTTCGAGTCGATCACGGCCGATCAACTCGCTGGCGGCTGAAGAAATGGAAGCTCGGCTATTGTTGTCGAGCGTTCCAGTAGCGGCTCTATCGGTGCCGCCTGAACCGTTCATAGGCGAAACGTTGAACCTGCAAGTCTCGTTCGTGAATGGCTCGGCCGTCGACGCTGGCTACGGGCCGTATGTCGATTTGTACTTGCCGACGACCGGAGCGGACGGGGCAGGGGCGGCGGCGGATGACGGGATTTCGTTTGTCGGTGCAACGTATCTCGGCGCAGCGGTCACGAGCACTGTGTTGACGTTTGACGGAGCGGGGAATGCGACGCATCCGTATGCCAAGAACTCGGCGGGAAATCCAGTCGTGATCTCGGGGACGCCGGGAGATCAACTTGTAGTGCTTCAGTTGCCGTTTGGGAGTTTTACTCCGGGGCAGCCAGCGGCAGTGATTGATGTCGCAACGACGATCAGCAACTTGGCTGATCCTGGCGCCGCTTTGACGATTCAAGCAAAAGGTGGGTTTCGGTACGGAAACGATTCGCTCGACAATCCGACGTTGCCCGATCCGACAATTATTCAAAGTGTGGCGGCGTCCGCGAGCACGGTGCCGACGTTGCTTCGTTTGACAAAAACCTACATCGGCCCCGAAGACGAGACGGCGACCGGCCCAAACTTCCCTCGGCAGTATCGGATCACGGTTGATGTTGCAAACGGCCAGACGGTGACGAATCTCGATCTTACCGACGTGTTGCCGAACAACTTGCAGTATGTTCGAGTCGATCAGACCGACATTCGCGGAACGATCACAGCAACGTCGTCGATCAGCACGCCGAGTACTTTGACTCCCGGCGGAACGTTGACTCGGCGGTTTACGACAGTCACCGGGACGACCGCGACGAACGATGCGAATTTGCTGTTTACCTATTATGTGCCACTCAACAATTCGTTAGGTAATCCGGCGATCGATGCCACGAGCGGTGACGATGCGACAGCGGTTAACGACGCAAAGACGCAAGGAGTTTGGCTCGCGATCGACACACGAGATCGCGGGGCGGGAAGCACTCCTGTCGCGGTCTCCAGCGATACGACGGTAAACGATCACACGCTGACGCCGAAGTCGATCGCCACGCAAAAAGGAGTCGCGATCGTCACGGATGTCGGCGCGGCGGGCTACAGCCCCGGCGACACGGTCGAATACACGCTCGACTTTCAAGTCTCGGATTACTTCGCGTTTCAGAACATCGTGTTGACCGACATCTTTTCGGACGGCCAGCGATTCGTTCCGGGTTTCACGCCGACGTTGACGGTTTCAGAACACGGCGTTCCAACGAGCGGCAACTTCAACGCAGCCAATTTCACGGTCTTTCTGAATGCCGACAATAACCCGCTGACTCCGTTGAGTGACGGTTCGACGACCGTGACGTTCCAAGTGTCGAATGAACTCGTCACGCGCGGGCTCGACGGCAAATTGGTCGGCGGGAACATCCCGAATGCCGGGACCGGCGGTCCGCCCCCCGCGTCGGCACCGGCGCTCTTCACACCGGGGACAACCGGCCAGATCAAATTCCGAGCGATCGTGCAGCAAAATTTTTCTGACAATTATCCGTCGGGCGATGCGTCGGTCGATCAAGGGGATCGATTGACGAACGACGTCACGATCGTCGGCGATCTGCTCTCAGTCGCGGATGTCACAACTCTCACCGGCCAACCGGAAGCGGACACGAGCGACGCCAGCTTCAACATCGTGCGCGGCGCGCTGACCAAGAGCATTTACGCGATCAACGGCAGCACCACGCTACCGCCGGTCGTGCAACTGACGCCAGGCGACACGCTGACGTATCGGATCCAATACACGTTGCCGACCAGCGACATCGAGAACTTGGAGTTGTTCGATTACTTGCCACTGCCGATCTTCGACGCGACCGAGCTGACGACGTTTGACGTGGGTGCGGCGAGCGCGGCGGTTCCGGCGGCGGGACATCTGAAGTTTGGACCGATCGACACTTTCTACGCTCTGTCCGCCATCGTGCCGGTCCTGATGACGGACGCGGTCGCCAACGACTTCTGCGTGCATTACGGCTCGTTTGATGATCCCGCTGACAGCCAGACGACGATCGACATTTTGTTCACGGTCACGGCCAGCGACCTGCCGTTTGCCGACGGCTTGTTCCTGACGAATCAAGTTCGCGAAACCGAAGGCTCGACGAACACCACGAACGCCAATCTCGACGCGATGATTCAAGTGCAGGTCATCGAACCGAAGCTAACGACTCAGAAAGGTGTCGTCTCGACGCTGAACGATTCGGGAACATCGGCCGGCACGTTTTCTCCGGCAACGCCCGGGCCGTTCGTGTTCAACGCTCCGGGGACAGGCGGCGCTCCGTGGGCGGGGACGATCAATTCAACAAACCTTGCGGCCACGCCGATCGATAGCAATGTCACTGGCCTCGATGCCGGAGACCTCGCCCGGTTCGCCATCGTTTTGGAAAACACCGGGCCGAGCACTCGCGGTCTGTTCGATGTGCAACTGCGAGACACGATCCCCGCCGGATTCGTGATCCCCGGAGGCGGCCTGAACCTGCAAGTTCGCGACGGCACGGGAGCGGTTGTGGCGTTCACGAATCTCGGTACCGGGCTGTTCGATCCGGTCGGCGGCATCGAACTGACCGATCCCGGCACGACTAATCCCGATCCCGGTTCGATCGACCACTTCGATCTGCTCAATGGCCAGAACATCATCGTCATCACCTACGACCTACAAGCCATCGGGACCGTTGAGCCGAACACCTCGCTGACGAACACGGCCAGCGTGTTCCACGTCGCCACGAAAGAGGCGGGGGCAGATCATCCGCTCGCTCACGGTAGCGACACCGCCACCGTCACGATCACACCTCCCGCGCCGCAGAAGAGTTTGATCAGCACGTCGGAAGCCCACACGGGCATTGTCCTCGGAACCGAACGAGTCACGATCGGCGAGATCGTTCGGTATCGTATTTTCACGAACGTGCCGGAAGGTGCCGCGACGAATCTGCAATTGCACGATCAATTGCCAACCGGCCTGACGTTCCGGAATGACGGCACGGCCAAAGCCTCGTTCGTGTCGAACGGTCCCGGAATGACTTCATCGACGCTGGCCGGGCTGTTCCCGAACGTGAACGGCAACAGCGGTTTAGGAGCCGCCGCGCCGACGTTCATTCTCCCGGACAACGCCATCTCGTCGCTCACCGGCAGCAACAACGACACCTACGACAGCGGCACCTATGTCTTCTTCAAGCTCGGTAACGTGACGAACAACGACCGCGACAGCGACACGGAATTCATCGTCATCGAGTTCAACGCGATCGTCGATAACACGGTCCTCGGCAGCAACGACGCAGGCGATACGCGGTCCAACAGCTTCGATGTCGAAATCAACGGCACGCAAGCCGGCCCGATCTCGGCTTCGGCCGATGTGATCATCGCCGAGCCGTCAATCACGAACATCGCAAAAACCGTCAACGACACGACCCCCGATGCGGGCAACACGATCAATTTTACGGTGACTTGCTCGAACGCGACTGGTAACGACGTTTCGACCGCGTTCGAGCAACACTTTGTCGATGTACTTCCAGCGGGGCTGACGCTCAACGTCGCCAGCATCGCGATCATACCGTCGGGCGGAGCGGCCGGAGTTGTGAACGTATCGGCGGGGAACACGATCGACTTCACCGTCGCGACAATTCCAGCGGGCGGCGGCATCACGGTCACATACACGGCGATCGTCAGCGCCGGCGTCATGCCCGGCCAGACGATCACCAACGCCGCGACGGTGACTTACACGGATCTCCCCGGCTCCGGCACCGCCGTGAACCCGACCGGTTCGAGCACTTCCGGCGCATCGGGAACGAGCCTCGGCGAACGTGACGGCAGCGGCGGGATCAACGATTACCGCAATGTCGCCGGAGTGACGCTGACGGTCCCGTTCCCGGCCCTCGTCAAAGTGGTCACTGCCACGTCACAGGTTTCAACCGGAACCGCCCAGCACAACGGTACAAACTACGACCTGACGATCGGCGAATACGCGACCTACACGATCACCGCCACGCTTCCTGAAGGAGTGATCCCGACCACGCTCATCGACAACTTGCCGACTTCGCTCGGCATTCTGTCGCTCTTCAGTTCGCGTGTCGTCTCGATCGGCGCGAACTTGAGCGGCTCGCTGTTGGTCGTAAACGATCCCGGCGTTGCCAGTGATTCCAATTTGGTTGACAGCCTCAATGATCGCGCGACATTCAACTTCGGCACGATCACGAACACTGCCGACGGCGTTCAGGATGCCAAAGATCAGATCGTGATCGAAGTGGTCGCGCTGCTCGAAGATGTCGTCGCGAACCAAAATGCCGACTTACTGACCAACACGGTCGATTTCAATTACGGCACGGGAATCGTCAGCGCGACCGCCGACATCGACGTTGTCGCTCCGGTGCTCACGATCGACAAGACTTCGGCCACGACAACCGCCGATTCGACGAACGTCGCGACGTTTACGATCACGGTGCAACACGCCGGGACATCGACCGCCGATGCGTTCGACCTGCACCTCACCGATCTGCTGACCGCGAAGCTGACGCTCGTCGCTGGTTCGGTGACGACGACCGCCGGGACGGTCACGACCGGCAACGTCGTCGGCGACACGTCGGTTGTGATTGATGTCTCGACCCTCGCGCTCGGCGGCTCAATCTCGATCACTTATCAAGCGACCGTCACCGCCGCCGCCAATCCGGGAGACCTGCTGACTAACACCGCCAACATCAGCTACGACACGCTCCCCGGCCCCGGTGTCCGTACCGTGTCGGTCGGCGATCCGCACACGATCACCGTCAACTCGTCGTCGCTCAACGGCTTCGTTTATCACGACGCGAACAACGATGGCACAAAACAGGGGAGCGAATCGTTCATCGCCGGAGTCCCCGTCCGCCTGCAAGGAACGAATCACCTTGGCACGGTGATCGACGTCACGATCAATTCGTCAGCGATCGACGGCAGTTACAACTTCACCGGCTTGCGACCCGGAACGTATTCGATCACCGAATCGACGCAGCCGGTCGGTTATCTTGATGGCCGCGACACACGCGGCTCATTCAGTGGCACGGTCGGCGGCGGATCGTCAACTGGCATCGTCGCTCCCGATCTGTTCAACACGATCGTCATCGGACTTGCCTCTCAGTTGACTGGCACGCCGTACAACTTCGGCGAACTGTTGCCAGCCAGCGTCTCCGGCCGAGTCTATCGCGACTTAAACAATAACGGCCTGAACGATGATGGAGCCGGTCCCGCGATCGGCATCGTCACGTTCGTCACTCTGACCGGGACCGACGATCTGCTCAACACGATCAATACCACAATCTCGACAGCCGCCGATGGAACGTACACGTTCGGCAATCTGCGACCCGGAACGTACACGATCACCGAATCACAGCCGGCCGGGTTCCTCGACGGCCTCGATTCCGCAGGGGACACCGGCGGCACGTTGACGAACGATCTTGTCAGCAGCTTCGTGCTGACATCGGGCGAAGCGAACACGGGTGTGAATTTCGGCGAACTCCCGCCAGCGAGCCTCGCCGGATTCGTCTATTACGACGCGAACAATAACGGCTCGCGAGACGACGGAGCGACCGGACTCAGCGGTCAATCGGTCACGTTGAGTGGTTCAGACGACCTCGGACCGATCACGTCAATCAATGTCGCGACGCAGCCCGACGGATCGTACAGCTTCACGAATCTGCGCCCCGGAACGTACACGGTCTCTGCCTCTCAACCCGCCGGATACCTCGATGGTCTCGACACGATCGGGACTCCCGGCGGCACGACGAATCCCGATCAATTCACCGCGATCGTGCTCAATGCTGGAGTGGGCGGCATCAACAACAACTTCGGCGAGTTGCTCCCCGCCAGCGTCGCGGGCCGAGTTTACCGCGACCTCAACAACAACGGCTTGCCTGACGACGGCGCGGGAATCGGACTCGTCACGAATGTCACATTGACCGGCACGAACGATCTCGGCGCGGTCAACACGACGATCGCGACGAATCCCGACGGAACATATTCGTTCGGCAATCTGCGACCCGGAACGTACACGATCAGTGAATCGCAACCGGCCGGATATCTCGACGGAAAAGACTCGGCCGGCGATACCAGCGGAGTGCTGACGAACGATCAGGTCAGCAATTTCATCCTCGTGGCGGGCGAAGCAAACGCCGGAGTCAACTTCGGTGAACTCCCCCCCACGAGCCTCGCCGGATTCGTGTATCACGACGCGAACAACAACGGTTTGCGAGACGACGGACTCGGCAGCGGAATTCTCAACGCGACGGTCACGCTGACTGGCACCGACGACCTCGGAGCAATTGCGCTGACTGTTGCGACAACGCTCGCCGACGGATCGTACAGCTTCCCGAATCTGCGTCCCGGCACATACGTCCTCACGGAAACTCAACCCGGCACGCATCTCGACGGCAAAGAAACGATCGGCACTCCCGGCGGTTCGGTCGGCGCCGATCAATTCACAGCAATCGCTCTCGTCGCCGGTTTCAACGGCACGGAAAACAACTTCGGCGAACTGTTGCCCGCCAGCGTTGCGGGTCGAGTCTATCGTGACTTGAACAACAACGGTTCGCCCGACGACGGCGCGGGAATCGGCATCGTTACGAACGTCACGCTGACCGGCACGGACGATCTGGGCGCGGTCAACACGACGATTGCAACGAATCCCGACGGGACGTACTCGTTCGGTAATCTGCGCCCCGGAACGTACACGATCAGCGAATCACAACCAGCCGGATTGCTCGACGGCAAAGACTCGGCAGGCGACACCGGCGGAACACTGACGAACGATCTCGTCAGTAATTTCACGCTGACATCCGGTGAAGCGAACACCGGCGTCAATTTCGGCGAACTACCTCCCGCCAGCGTTGCAGGCCGAGTCTATCGTGACATGAACAACAACGGTTCGCCCGACGACGGCGCGGGAATCGGAATCGTCACGAATGTCACCCTGACCGGAACTGACGATCTGCTGACACCGGTGAGCACAACGATCGCCACGAATCCCGACGGCACATATTCGTTCGGCAATCTCCGTCCCGGAACCTACACGATCGCGGAAACGCAACCGGCCGGCTTCCTCGATGGCAAAGATTCGGCGGGCGACACCGGCGGCGTCCTGACGAACGACACGGTCAGCAACTTCACGCTCACACCAGGCGAGGCCAACACCGGTGTCAACTTCGGGGAACTCCCGCCGTCGAGTCTGTCCGGTTTCGTCTATCGCGACTTCAACAACGACGGTCTTTTCGTCGCTCCGGACACTGGCATCAGCGGCGTCACGGTGACGTTGACCGGCACCGACGATCTCGGAGCGATTACGCCGGTCATCGTAACAACGCTTGCCAACGGTTCGTACAGCTTCACGAATCTGCGGCCCGGCACTTACACGATCACCGAAACACAGCCCGCAGGAATTAGCGACGGCAAAGATACGATCGGCACGCCCGGCGGCACGACCTCGAACGATCAATTCAGCGCGATCGTGCTGGCGGTCGGCTTCGACGGTGTGAACAACAACTTCGGCGAACGCCCGATCGGCGACCTCTCGATCATCAAGTGCGACAACGACACGCTTGATCTCCATGTGCGCGGCAGCGTCATGACCTACACCGTCATCGTTCACAACTCCGGTCCCGCTGACGTCACCGGCGCGCGACTCGATGACGATCTGCCAGAACCGCCGCTCACCGCCATCAGTTGGACCGCAACCGGCACGACGAGCACGGTCTTTAACGAATCGGGCAGCGGCGATATTCACGAATTGGTCAACATCCCGGCCGGTGGCACGATCACCTACAAGATCACCGCGACGCTGAACAGCACGTTCCTAGGTACATTGACAAACACGGCGACGATTCAAACGCCGGCCGACGGTTCGTTCCTCGACACGAACTCTGCGAACAACTCTCAAACTGAAACATCCAATGTCCGAGCACTCAACATTCATGTGATCGAACCGCGACCGGGGCAGCCGGTTCTCAGCGTCATCGGCGTCACGAACCCCGCTTCGATCGTCAAGTTTGTCATCGGCAAGTCGCTCAGCCCAACTGGCGAGATCGTCAGTCCGAAGGTTTGGTACAACGCGGTTCACTGTGCCGGCAGCGAAGCCCGCGTCCCGTACATTCTCCCCACCGGGTACACCGCCGCGAGCACTTTCATCCAGGCGATCGAAATCACTCCGAACAGCGGTCGCACGAGCCAAGTCTTCCGCACCGCTGGAAACGGCACGACTCAGGATTTGGGAATCGGCCTCGGCGCGACCGACTCGATCACCGTCGATGCGGATGCCGCCGGTATCGTGATCGTCAAAGTGAACAATATCGCGACAACAGCGTTCGGCCGCTTCAGGGCCAACGAACTCGAAAAGCTCGTGATTCAAGGGGGACTGGGTGCTAACCGAATCGACTTTTCGGCAGTGACCGCCGCGAAGTTTCCGAATCTGCGAACGGTCGCGGTCTTCGGCGGTGAAGGGAACGACACAATCCTCGGCAGCACGCTGGCTGACAGCCTCTTTGGCGAATCGGGCAATGATTCGATCGTCGGCAATCTCGGCAACGACGTGCTCGACGGCGGTCTCGGCAATGACTCGCTGACCGGCTCGCTTGGTAACGACACATTCACCGGCGGTGCGGGAATCGACTGTTTGATCGAGACCGCAGATGCGAACTTCGTCTTGTCCGACAGCGTGCTCACTGGCCAAGGGACCGATTCGTTGGTCGATGTCGAAACTGCGAAGCTGACGGGCGGAGCATCGGCCAACAACATCAACGCCTCGGCGTTCTCCGGCAACGTGACTTTGCTCGGACTCGACGGTAACGACACCCTGTGCGGCGGCGCGGGCAACGACTCCATTAAGGGCGGAATCGGCAACGACTCCATCAAGGGTGGCAACGGCAACGACACGCTCAACGGCGGCGTCGGCAACGACACGCTGAATGGCGACTCCGGCAACGACGCCCTCACCGGCCAAGACGGCCTCGACTCCCTGGATGGCGGCATCGGCAACGACACGCTCATCGGCGGCAACGGCAACGACACGTTGCTCGGCGGCACTGGCAGCGACTTGCTGATCGGAAAAGCCGGAGCCGACTCGCTCGATGGCGGCATTGGCGATACCGACACCCTCGCCGGCGGCAGCAACGGCACCTCCGCCGACATCGGTGATACGTTCGCAAATGCCGAAGTCATCAACGAGGTCTTCGCCGTCAGTTTTGTGGCCTCGTGGATCAATGAGGTCTGAGCCGAACGATGAAAACGTACCGTGAGTTCGGCTTCCAGCCTGTCATTCAGCGGATAAAGCGGCAAGCTGGATGCCTATGCCTGCCGTTCGCCTAACAACTTACATGTTCGCTTTTTCTTCGGCCGCGCTGCGACGTAGATAAAACGGTTCAAGCGTCCACGGCTTGGCAAACTCGTTCCGCTCCGCTTGCTCTTCGCCGAGTTGAGCCACGACATCGGCTCGCGGTATCCAGCAACTCGAATCGAGCAGCCGAACCGACGAGGGTAACATGGTGCTCAGTGATTCAGCCGCTGGACCGCTGACCGCGATCGGCGGTACGGAATGGTTGTGTTGAGCGAGCTGCTGACAAAGATCGGCGGCCGAGACGATCGCGATCTCGCCGCAACGCGGCCACGTTGCTGACTGAACGCCACCGTTACTCGGCATATATCGTCCGGCGAATAGTTCACCGCGCTGTGCATCGGCCAAGACAACGACTTCCGAAACATCCGATGGCGAATTGGCGGCGATCGCGCAAAACGTATCGACCGCCACAACTTGGCAACCAAGTGCATATCCCAGCGTTTTGGCAAACACGACTCCGACTCGCAGGCCGGTGAAGCTGCCGGGGCCGATGCTGACGGCAATCAAATTCAACTCCTGAGCAGATTGCCCGTTGCTTCGCAATAGGCGATCAACCTCTGCGGCCAGCGTTTGAGCATGTCGCCGCCCGTCCGTTTCTAAGCGGACGCATTCCACGAGGCACCTATCTCGCCGCAACGCGACGGTCCCGACTGGCCCGGAGGTTTCAAGGCCCAAGGTCAGGCCGTTCGCTTGATACGTCACGTCACAATCTCCGTAGTCCGATTGAGTGTGGCACGACGCTCCGCGTCGTGAATTCGCGACGCGGAACGTCGCGCCACAATCACGTCGAGGTCACTGACACGCAAGCGTATGGCTTACAGTTCTCCGAAATCTCCAAAATCTCCAAATCCCAATTGGTGGCGAACTCGTCTGGATGGTTGAGTGGTCATGACGAACCCTACGAACTCCGCTGGTGAACCTGATGCCCAAAACCTTGGCGAACGGCTGGAGGGAGTGTTTCAGGCTGCGCATGCGGAACTGCTGGGGACGTTGTACTACCTCATTGGAAATTCGGAAGACGCTCGCGATGCGTTGCAGGAAGCGTTCTTGAAGTGCTGGCGAAATCCGCCGGCGGTCGAGGACGTGATTGATCTCAGAGCCTGGGTGTTTCGCGTCGCGCTTAATACCGGCCGGGATATGCGGAAGTCCGCCTGGAACCGGCACAAACAACCTTTGGCGGAGGATGCTCCGATGGTCTCGACCATGCTGGCTCCGGACGTGGCTTTGTTACACGACGAAGAACTCGATTCGCTGCGAACAGCGTTACTTCGGCTACGGCCGGAAGAGCAGGAAGTTTTTCTGCTCCGTCAGAACGGCGGACTGAGCTACGAGCAGATTGCCTCAGCGACCGCGCTGCCACTGGGCACGGTGAAGACTCGAATGCGATCGGCCATTCAACAACTCCGAACGGCCGTGGGAGGTTGCCATGAATAACACGAACGAACTTCAGCAAACATTGCTCGAATTGCATTACGGATTACTCGACGACACGGAAGCAGCCACATGGCGGCAGCGGATCGCGACCGATGCCGAGGTCGCGGCGGCTTGGGCGGATGTGCTCAAGCTGAGCGGGCAATTTGCCACAGCCGCTCAAGGTCGCTCGTCACAGGCCACTAACCCGAAGCGTGAGCGAGGACGAACGCTTCACGAGAAGGTGACTTCGGAAAATCAAGAAAGTGCGAGCTCGGCGCAGGACATTTTGAACTCGAAGGGTGTTGGAGCGCCCGCCCTCGCTCACGCTTCGGGTTACATTCGTTGGCCGCGCGTGATCGGTACTTCACTCGCGACGGTGGCGATGTTGTTTGTCGCGGCGGTGATCGGGACTCGTTTTGTTGAACGCTCTCCTGGGCGATTGATCGTGCCGGTGCGATTGCAGATTGAATCGGTGACGGAGGCCGAGCGAGCGCGGCCGAATCAGTTTCGGATCGTGACCCGCCGCGGTCCGAAGATCGTTGATGCCGTGCCGGCATCATTGTCATTTGAGGTCCGTGCGGCGGGGGCGACGTTGCATCGACAGACTGGCAACACAGACAAAAACGGACAGATGACGTTCGCGGTTCCGGCTGGACTGCAATTGCCGAAAGGTGCCGAACTGTATGTGTCGGCTGCGACCACAGAAGTCGGCGATCAAGCGACCGCAACCGTGCCGCTCGAACCGACGCGGTGCTTGACGTATTTGAGCATTGATCGGCCGCTGTATCGGCCGGGCGAAACAGTTTACTTTCGGTCGCTGACACTGGAGCGACACTCGTTGCGCGGTGAGTTGGACCTGCCGATTCACTTTGAACTGCGCGATCCAAGCGGAGCGATTGTGCCGAACTCGGTGCGAGAAGGGGTGACTCAGCGTGGAGTCGGGAACGGCGCATTCATGTTGCCGACATCGGTGTCCGGCGGCGAGTACACGTTGATCGCACGCAGTCTCGATAGCTTCTTCCCGGAAGAGCAACGGAAGTTTCAAGTGCAGCAGTATCGCGTCCCGCGATTCAAAAAGGATTTGGAATTCAAGCGGCGCAGTCACGGTCCCGGCGATGTTGTCGATGCCGATTTCTCCGCGCTGCGAGCCGAAGGAGGACCGCTGGCGCAGGCCAAGTTGCGGATCACGGCGACGGTGGACGGTCGCGAAGTGGCGAAGCAGGACACGGTGACGAACGAGGCTGGCTCGTGCGTGATTTCGTTCAATCTGCCGGAACACATCGCGGATGGTGATGGCAAGTTGGCGGTCTCGATTGATGACGGCGGGACGCAAGAAACGCTCGTCAAGACGATCCCGATTCAGCTTGGCAAAGTCGGCGTTGAGTTTCATCCCGAAGGAGGGCATCTCGTCGCCGGGCTGGAGAACCGCGTTTACTTCGCTGCGAAAAATCCGCTTGGCAAACCGATTCATGTGGCCGGGCAGATTTTGGATCGGCAGGGGCGCGAGGTCGCGAAAGTCGAAACGGTTCGCGATGGCCTCGGCAGCTTTCGGTTCACGCCGCTGCTTGGCGAGCGATATCTATTGAAGGTGACTCAGCCGGTGGATGTGACGAACACGCCGGAGTTGCCTGTACCGATGAGCGGCCTGCTGGTGCTCGACACGGGTCGCGGGGTGTTTGCTGCGAACGAAGCGCTGTCGTTGATCGTACGGTCGGAAGTGGCGAAGACGGTCGTTGTCGATGCGGCTTGTCGTGGCGTGGCAGTTGGCTCTGCGAAGGTTGATTTGCGGCGTGGCGAGAATTCGCTGTCGCTGCCGATCGGGGCGAGCGCGAGCGGCGTGATTCGGCTTACAGTCAGCGACGCATCGAGCACGCCGCCGCGTCCGCTGGTCGAGCGACTCGTGTTTCGGCGAGATGAAAAGCAATTGCAAGTCAAAGTCATTGGGCACAACGCCGGAGTGAAACGCTCACCGGGCGAACCATTACGGCTGACGTTGCAAGCGACCGATGAGCAGGACCGGCCGATGGCGGCGGTGCTGGGAGTGGCCGTTGTCGATGATGCCGCTCTCAGTTTGGACGAAACCGAACGGCCAACGTTGCGGACTCATTTCCTGTTGACCAGCGAAGTCCGCAAACCGGAAGACCTCGAACACGCGAACTTTTATCTCGACGACAAACCGGAAGCGATTGAGTCGCTCGACCTGCTGCTGGGGACTCAAGGCTGGCGGCGGTTTGTTGAACGAAACGTCTCGCAGCCGAATCCCGACTTCCGCGAACAGCTCACAAAGCTGCTGGAACTCGACGGCCGAGCGGATCAACGAGTTGAGTTCGACAATTTTTCCAGCATCGAAAGCTGCGTGCAGACTCACGACGCGAAATGGTCAGCCGCGTGGAGCCGATTGTTCGCCGATCTGCGAATCATCGCGGTCCCGATCCTGACCGCCTGGCTATTCTCGATCCTGCTTCGGCCGCGCGATCGACGTTGTTCGACAGCCGGATTGTGGCTGTGGCTGTCGGCCGGATTGTCGGCCAGCATTGTCATAGGCTGCGGCCAAGTGCAATACAACGCGGAGAATCCTTCACAGACCGCACGGAAGTCGAATGACGTTTCAAGTGTCAGAGGTGCCGCTGTGTTGTCCTCCCCGGCATCGTCGAGCGAAGAACGATTCGATCAGTCAATGCCGGCTGACGACGCAGAGCGCCGAGTCCGATTCGCGGAGGCACCCAAGCAGGCGCAGCCAAACAAGCCGCAACCCACACAATCTAACACTGATCCGGCCGTCGAAAAAATGACGGAACCAACAAGTGACCGATCGGAACACGACGGCCATTGGAACAAAAACGCATCCGGAGCCGGTTCGGGCAAAGACGATGTCGTTCAGCTTTCGCGGTTGTTGTCGGCGGTTGATGTGCGGCGGTTGTTACAGGCTCGCGGGTTGAACGCGCAATCGCTCAATGAAGGATTGATTGATGAGTTGCGGTTTCCGGTGCGGGAGTACGCTCACAAGCACATCCGGCGCGAGTCGGGATTGCGTGAAGATTTCTCGGAGACGCTTTACTGGCAACCGCTCCTCATCACCGACGCGAGCGGGCAGGCGACGATTCGGTTTGATTTGTCGGATTCGGTGACAACATTCCGCGTGTTGGCGGACGCGCATACCGGCGACGGGCGAATTGGATCGGGCGGCGGCGAAGTGATCTCACGGTTGCCGTTCCAACTGGAACCGAAGCTGCCGCTGGAAGTCACGACCGGCGACCTGATCGACTTGCCGGTGGCGGTCATCAATCAAACGGAGCAGTCGCAATCGGTGAAGCTGAACCTGTCGGCCGACGGGCTGTTCGAGCAACTCGATCGCAAGCAGCACAGTTTGGAATTGGAGCCGGGTGCGCGGAGCCGCGAGTATTTCCCGTTGCGAGTGACCCACGGTTCGGCCGAGTCGGATGCGTTTCTCGAAATCCGGGGACTCAGCCAGATGGCGAACGATCCCGGCCTGAGTGCTCTGACGGACGCGGTGCGACGCAAGCTGCATGTGGCTCCGTCGGGCTTCCCGATCCGCGAATCTCTGGCCGGCGTTATCGATGGCTCCACGAAAGTGAGGTTGAAGATTCCGAGTGATGCCGTTCCCGGTTCGCTGTCGGTGACGTTGCGAGCGTTCCCGTCGCCGCTGGCCGATTTGATGTCGGGTGTCGAAAGCATTTTGCAGGAACCGCATGGCTGCTTCGAGCAGACCTCGGCCACCAATTATCCAAACACGATGGCGTTGCAATATCTGCAACAGAATCAGCTCGCGAATCCAGCCGTCACGCGTCGAGCGAAAGATTTTCTCGATCGCGGCTATCAAAAGCTGACGAGCTTCGAGTGCAAGCAACTCGGCTACGAATGGTTCGGCACCGACCCTGGCCACGAGGCACTCTCGGCCTTCGGCCTGATGCAGTTCCACGACATGGCCGACGTCATGGCAGTCGATCCCGAAATGGTCGCTCGAACTCGCAAGTGGCTGCTGTCGCGGCGCGATGGCCAAGGAAGTTTTCAACGCAACCCGCGACATCTACATGTTTGGTCAGTGCAGCAAGAAGTCGTTGATGCTTATGTGCTGTGGGCACTGACAGAGTGTAGCCCGCTTTCGCCGAAAGCGGGGCCGGAGATTTCAAATCTCAAATCTCAGATTGCAGATCTAAAACCGGAGCTGGATCGACTGACTGTTGCCGCGAACTCGTCGCGTGATCCGTACTTCCTCGCGCTGTCGGCCGCCGCGTTGTTGAACGCAGGACGACAATCGGATGGCGACCGATTCCTCGAAACGTTGATCCAATTGCAAGCGGCCGACGGCAGCTTGACCGGTGCGACGACGGTGACGCAAAGCGGAGGCTTGTCCCTGAAAGCGGAAACGACCTCGCTGGCGATTTTGGCTTGGCTGAAGAGTCCTCAGCCGCGATTCACCGATCCCGCCGCACGAGCTGCCAAGTGGATCGTGTCACATCGCCAAGGTCCCGGCGGTTTCGGCTCGACGCAAGCGACGGTCCTCGCGCTCAAAGCAATGGTCGCATACTCTCGAACCGGCACGGTCGCTCGTCGAGGCGGAACGTTGCAGGTTGTGCGAGGTTCGGATGTGCTGGCTCAAACGACATTGCCTAGTGGCGCTGATTCGGGCACAACGATTGAGTTGATTGGTATTGGTTCCAAGCTGGTTGCAGGAGACTCTGATCTCGAACTACGAGCACCGTCGTTCGGCCGCCTGCCGTTCGTGATCGACGTCGCGTACAACTCGCCGTCCCCGCCGAGCGATCCGAATTGTCCATTGCAACTGACGATCAAGCTAACTTCGACTGGCAATGCGAAGCCAATGGATACGGCTGGCGACAAACCAGCCGACACGACAAAGCCAACTCAACCGCCAACCGAGCTGACTCAAGGTGACACGGCCCGATTGGAGGCACGGCTCAAGAATGCGACCGATCGCGGCCTGCCAATGACGGTCGCGATCCTCGGACTTCCTGCTGGGCTGGAACCGCGAGCAGAAGAACTGAACGAATTGCGTGAGTCGGGCGCGTTCGACTTCTACGAACTGCGGTCTCGCGAAGTGATTCTGTATTGGCGAGTGATCGCGCCGCAGGCGGAACATCGGCTGTCGTTGACGCTGACCGCTACCATCCCCGGCGAGTATACGGCCCCGGCATCGCGAACGTATCTGTACTACACCGCCGAACAAAAACAGTGGACCGATCCACTGCGAGCGCGGATCGCGCGATGACGACGTTTCGGAATTGAGCGCCCTCGCTGGAATTCAACTTCCCAACCCGTAGCGCACGATACACCACAAAGCTTTGAAGCCGTCACGCCAGCCGATGTGTTTGCCCTGAGCATAGGTGCGGCCGGAGTAACTGATCGAAATCTCGTAAATCCGGAAGCCTTTCCGAGCCACCTTGGCCGTGATTTCCGGCTCAATGCCAAACCGTTCTTGCCGCAACGTCGGAGCCACCTTTTGCAGCACATCGCGAGTGAAAACCTTATAGCACGTCTCCATGTCGGTCAGGTTCAAGTTTGTGAAGCAGTTCGAAAGCGTTGTCAAAAACCGATTGCCAAGGTAGTGCCAGTAATACAGCACACGATGCGGTTGATCGCCGAGGAACCGGCTGCCGAAGACCACATCCGCCTTTCCTTCGACGATCGGCCCCAGCAATCGCGGGTATTCATTCGGATCGTATTCCAAATCGGCATCCTGAATGATGATCACGTCCCCGCGAGCCGCCTGAAACCCGGTCCGCACCGCCGCACCTTTGCCTCGATTTTTTTCGTGATACAAGAATTGAAACGAATTCCACGGATCAGCCGGAGCCGCCGCCAGTTCACTTTCAAACTGTTTCAGTTGGTCACGAGTTCCATCTTTGCTGCAATCGTCGATGAGCACCAATTCCTTGCGAATCGGCACGCTCCGCACGCGGTTCACGAGTTCCCGCCAACGATCCTTTTCGTTGTAGATCGGGATCACGACCGACAGAACCCAATCGGGCGGAATGACATAAAACCCAAGCTGTCGACACGCGGCCTCGCCCAGCGTCTCCTTCAACGAAGAAAACCACTCCGGCGTGTGTGGAATCAAACGCAGGTCTTGTGACGAACCACTGACAACAGACAACTCACTCATGCCAACTCCTTGAAGAGGCACAGAGTTTAACGGCAGTCCGAAACTCGGCAAACGAAGGGCCGGGACACATGAAGTCGCAGAATTTGATCACGTTTTAGCAATGCCTAACGTCGAAGAGGCGAATCAAGCGGAGCGGTGGGACAAAACGCGCAACGAACCTTTCGGATTCGTTAGGTCCATCTCGCATTTGTCAGAGTCCATTGAGAAACTCCACCAGATCTCGAATCTCGTCCACACTAATGCTAATCGAAGAAAAATACCTGCGCGTTGTCCCGCTCGGCTCGTTACACGACGCGGTGACGGCTAAGTAGCCATCACCGCGCCACGTGATGAGTTGAACGCTTCGCGACGCGAGGAAGTTTTCTGTGATCGGGATAATCTCCGCGGGCTTGTGTCATCAAGCCTGTTCGCTGTCCCATCTGGCGAGCTTTTCTGCCGAAGTCGCCGTGCGCCGTGAAGAACTGCTTTTGGTTTTGAACGCCACGCTGATGAACAGTCAGAAGGCACCGGACGGGCAGGTCTGCAACGGGAGTCATCAGACCTCGATCTCGATGGCCTGCTTTTGGTCTTGCGATTTCAACGAACTTTTATAGATTACTCCGGGTTCTGTTACGTTTTGGAGTCCGTTTCACCCGAGGAGCTTGACCGTGAAGCGTTTGGAATTGGTTGCTGCAACTATCTGTTTGTCGTTGCTGGCCTTTGGGTTGAGCATTTTTGAGGCTCATGCAAAACCCCCCGTTGCTCAGAAGAAAGTCGAAAAGGCTCCGATCGATCCGAAGGCTGAAACGGCGTTTCGTGAGGCGGCCAAGAAGATTTCTGGCGGGACGGAACTCGACAAAGTTCTAGCTTTGGAAAATAAAGAACGTGGGATCAAAGCTGATCCACTGCCGGTCGTGGATGACCTGACGTTTCTGCGACGTATTTACTGTGACCTCGCCGGACGCATCCCGACGAACGACGAAGCGGTCGCGTTTCAAGCGGACACGAATCGCGCCAAGCGAAACGAGCTCATTGACCGCTTAATTTCAGATGATCGGTTCATCGACCGCTGGACTGTGTTCTATGCCGACATGTTTCGACTGCGTGCTCAAGCCGATGGAGGTGGAGCTGCACTGGCGTGGGTACATCAAGCGATTGCAGATGGAATGCCTCATGATGAAATGAGTCGCCGCCTGATCACGACGAACGGCAAGGCCGGAGCGGCTCCGGAAGTGGCCTTTGTGCTCGCCGAGAACGCCGATCCGATGACCCTCGCGGGTGTGACCTCGCAGGTTTTTATGGGTGTTCGCATTTCATGTGCTCAGTGTCACGATCATCCGTTTGATGTCTGGACTCAGGAAAACTTCTACGGCTTCGCGGCGTACTTCGGAAAGACACAGCGAATCGAAAACCAGTTCACTCGCACAATCTACGCCAAGGAAAATGAGAACTCGATCGTACTCTGGCCCCCCGAAGGCAAAGCGAAACCGAACGAACGCAAACCCGTTAAGCCGTCGTTCCCGTTTGATACGGTCGCTGCGGGCGAAACTCCCGAATACATTGCTCGACTAAATATCTTGCGAGCGAAACAGAAGGCGGAGAGGGATGCGCTCCTCGCAAAGGCTGGTTCGAAAGAGACTGCCGTTGACGATTTGCTGGCCAACGCATCCGAGAACGAACAGAAGGCCAAAGGCAAAAAACAGGACGACGCCATCACTAAGGAGGCGAAGCAAGACGCTAAGAACCTCAACATCAAAGCGGGCCTGTACACGACCAGCGAGTGGCGGATGCAGCTTGCCGAATTGGTGACATCGTCCCGCAATCGTTTCTTCGCGAAGAACTTGGTCAACCGCGTGTGGGCGGACCTCATCGGCCGAGGTATCGTCGATCCAATCGACGACTTCAGCGACAACAACCCGCCCAGTCATCCGAAGACGCTGGATTACATCGCCGACGAATTCGTGGCCAACGGCTACGACTTGCGATCGCTCGTGAGACTGATTGTCAGCAGTCAAGTTTATCAGCGAGGCCACATCTATGGGGCTGAAGAACTTCAAGTTACCGAGTTAGAAAAATCGTTCCTCGCCACGCCAATGCGTCGTATGCTCAGCGAGACTCTGTACGACAGCATCATCACCGCCGGGCACTTGTTCGACGTGAAGCACACGCCGGGCAAGAACATGAAAACCATGTGGAAACTGTCCCAAATGGTCAAGGCGGGAACGGGGCGGCAAGGTCTGGCTCTCACCGCGATGAAGAATGACCAAAAGATGGCGATGAACGCCGCGATGGCAAAGGCTGACGATGAATCGGCGCCAGGTGTGGACCTTGAAAAGGGAATCGAAATTGACTTCGGAAAAGTTCTGGCCAATGCCAAGAAGGAAGAGTCGAAAGTTGAAGTCGAAGAGATGCGTGTGATGTCGAAGGAAGAAATCGAAGCCGAACGGATGCGTGCTCAGATGCAAACGCAGCGTCGCGGTGTCGATTACATCGATCGTTATGTCAAAGCGACGATTGACGACAACCCGAAGTTCGGCTCATCGCTGAGAATGTCCTCGCCCGCTGCTCCCGAACACTTCTTGCGAGTCTTCGGCCAAACCGACCGCGAAGTGCTAGGCGAGAATCGTGATCACGCTCCAAACATGCGGCAAGCTCTGATGATGCTCAATGGCCTGTTGACTCACGAGGCCTCGCGCGTCGGCGAGTTTGAGGCGATGCACGCGGTGCTCGCCGAACAAAAGGATGTCAGCCGAGCCATCAAGCTGGCTTACCGAGAAATCCTCACCCGCGAACCCACCGCAGACGAAATCAAGGAAGCCAAGTCGATCATCGGGGCTCACAAAGACCCGCTCGACGGCATGGCCGACTTCCGATGGATTCTGCTCAATTGTAACGAATTCCGGTTTTTGCCATGACTTCGTAGCTGCGGGTGGCTCGCCTGTGGCGTCTCTGTTTCCTTGCGTCTTTGATTCCAATAGCCTCCTTCGGTACAGGCGAGCCGCCTGTGCTACAACCCGTTCTCAGAAAGGAACTCGACATGATGGGATGCCTTGATTACCGAACGAACCGCCGAGCTGTGTTGCAGGCGTCGCTGGCTTCGATCCTCGGATTCTCGATGCGAGATTTGATCGCGCGCGCTGGAACCGAAGGGGCGACATCGGCTGAACATGTGATCTTCTTCTGGAACGGCGGCGGGATGTCGCATATCGACACCTGGGATCCGAAGCCCGGCCGCCCCACCGGCGGCGAGTTCGATGCGATTGACACCTCAGTGTCGGGAATCAAGATTTCGCAAATCTTCCCGGAGATGGCCAAGGTCATGCAGCACTGTGCGTTGGTTCGCTCGATTGCTGGCGTCAACGGCGATCACGGCCGAGGCACCTATCAGTTACAGACTAGCTACAACCAAACTGCCAACCTGTTGCATCCGGGTTTCGGCTCGGTGGTGACTTCTGAGAAGAAGCAAATCGGCGACTTGCCGTCGTATGTGACGATCAGCGGTCGTGCGCCGAAGGCCAGCTATCTCGGCCAGAAGTGCGAGGCGTATTTCATCGGCGGGCCGGGCGAGAAAGACCCGTACCTGTCGTTCCCGGAAGGGATCGCTTCGGCTCGTGGCAATCAGCGACTCGAAGTGCTCGAAAAGTTCAACGGACGGTTCGCCGAGAAGTCGTCGAACAAGGAATTGAAATCGACGCAGACCTCGATCGACGAAGCCCTGACGCTGATGCGCAGCCCGGCCCTGGCAGCGTTTGAACTCGACAAAGTGCCGACCTCGCAGTTGAACCGTTACGGCGACACTCCGTTCGGCCGCGGCTGTCTCGTGGCGAAGCAATTGGTCGAGACCGGCGTCCGCTTCGTGCAAGTCAATCGCGGCGGCTTCGACACGCACATGAATAACTTCCCCGCGATGGAAGCTCATGGCGAGATTATGGATCCGGCGTTGGCCTCGCTGATCGCCGACTTGGCCGAGACAGGGATGCTCAAGAAGACGCTGATCGTCATGCTCAGCGAATTTGGCCGCACACCGAAGATCAACAAAGACTCCGGTCGCGATCACTGGCCGAATGTCTTCACCTGCTTCATGGCCGGTGGCGGCATCAAGGGCGGCACGGTCATTGGCTCGTCCGATGAAGACGGCTACGAACCGAAGGACAACCCCGTGAAGGTCTCGAACCTCCACGCCTCGTTCTGCCAAGCCCTCGGCATCGATCCAGACAAAAAGGTGATGACCCCGCTCCAACGTCCGTTCAAACTAGTTGAAGACGGTACGCCGATTAAGGAATTGTTTGCCTAATGGATTTTGGCAAACGCAGGTAACCTCGAAACGATCC
This sequence comes from Planctomyces sp., assembly GCA_031375695.1. Classification (GTDB taxonomy): domain Bacteria; phylum Planctomycetota; class Planctomycetia; order Planctomycetales; family Planctomycetaceae; genus SXKJ01. The sequence goes on along the minus strand of JANMIF010000175.1, from coordinate 11,025 downwards.
GTGAGGCAGGTGAAAACCTGCCTCACGCTGTTTCGGTCGGACGGTGTCGTGATTCAGCCTCAACTCTGCACATCCGGCACAATGAGCGTTTTGATCCAAGCTACGCCGACAGTTGGGCTGGAAAATACATCTCTCAAATGCGAACTTGAACGCTCCGTGCATTATTAACCATTGCAACCCCCAAAAAAACAATGACCGCTTGCAAGGCTGCGAGCGGTAACGACAGCACAAGGACGTGCGCGATCATGGATTATTCACATGCGTGCTTCACGAATTTGTGCGTTGGTTTTCTGTGGAATACTCTGCTTAGCCGGATTGGTACATTGCCAAGAGGCGGCCAAGAAGGAGGAAGGCTCAGCATTGAAAGGTTCGATCGTTGAGGATCGGGCGGCGAAGAAGTTGCTGGAGGCCGGCGACGCTAGGTATGAGGCGGACGAGGTCACGAAGGCCGTTGAGATTTGGCAGTCGGTGATTGAGCGGTATCCGCGGAGCAAGGTCCGGTATGAGGCGTATATGAAGTTGGGGAATTTCTTCCTCCAACGGGATCGCCAATACGACAAGGCGCGGGCTCAGTTTGAATTGGCGGCGGGGGAGGACAATCGTAACGAAGAGATGCGGGCCGAGGCGACGCTCAAGGCAGGGGTTTGTTTTTATGAGGCTCGCAACTTCGGCAAGTGCTTTCAGGTCATGCGCGATGTGATCGAGAAATTCCCGGTCAGCAAGCAGGTCAACGAGGCGTACTACTACATCGGTCTCGGCCACTTCCAGCTTGGGCATTACAGTCGCGCGATCTCGGCGCTGGAAAAAGTCGGCACGACGCTGTCGAACAGCGATGACAAAGATAAAGGCGAGAAACTCGAAGCGGGGAAGCGGCTGTTCGTGAAGATCGAAGACGCAGACCTCTCCGCGCTCGAACCGGGTCAGTCGATCAAGATTGAGTGCGTTTCGTCGAGCGGCGACAAGGAAATCGTGGATTGCTTTTCCGTCGGACGCAATGTGCGAATCGCTCTTGGAAGTTTGCTGACGAAGCTCGGCAAGCCGCTGCCGAACAACGGCACGCTGGAAGTCAAAGGGGACGACACGGTTGAGGTCGTGTACATCGACGAGCAAACTGCCGACAAGCAATTCAATCGGAAGTTGCTGCACAAAGTGACCGTCGTCGGGAACGGACTACTGTCGATCACCGACGGAGCGTTCAAGGAAACTCTGCGCGGCGTGGTGCTGGGCAAGTCGGTCAACGTGCAGATCATTGACGCCGACCGCGACCTGACTGATGTGGCTGACACGATTCAAGCGGTCATCGAAGTTGTGCGGCCGAAGTCCGATGAAGAGATCGAGAACGAAATCGTCGAACTCAAGAAGTCCGGCAAGGACATCGAGACTGACGATGACGGTAATCCGAAAATCGAACGGCTCAAGAAAATCGACAAGGTCGCTGTCACGCTGACCGAGGCGAAGGTCGATACGTCGCTCGGCAAAAAGCCGGTCGAAGAGGAAGGGGCCGAAGGGGCACCAGCGACCAAAACGTCGGCGAACGGAACCGGCGCAGCGGTTCAGGATCAGACGTTGTTGGGAGCACCTCCAAGTAAGAGCGACACGACGGACAAGAAGGCGGACGGGGTGGAGGCTCAACAGACGAAAGCTACGGCGGCCGTAGCGAAGGTGGATGACGGCTCAATTCACTCCGGCGTGTTTCGAGCGACGCTGTCGCTGGTCAAGGCGGACGAGGTAGTTTCGACGGACGATATTTTGCAGGCGTTGCCCGGCGATTTCGTGCGAGTGAATTACGTCGATGCCAAAAACACGACGTCTGATTCTCGAAACGTGACCTTCGACGCGAAGGCAATCGAAGGGAACCTCGGTGGCGTGCGTGTCACGAAGGCGTTGATTTCGGATCGCGAATTGCGAGTACAAACGCAGCTAAAAACGGCTCACGCCTTGACCAACATCGGCAATCGGTACAAGGAATTCGGTCTGAAGAAAAACGCCGATGCCAAGTACGAACAAGCCCTCGGTCTGTGCGACGAGATCATGACTGAAGCAACGAAGCTCGGGGGCAAGTTGCTCGAAGAAACCTATGTCCAACTGTGGAAGATCTACTACGAAATGGACAAGCTGGAACTCGCCGCCGCGATGGCCGAACGGCTGCAACGCGAGTTCCCCAACAGTGGCTTCGTCGATGACGCTCTATTGCAGCTCGCCGACGTGGCGCTCAAGCAGCAGAATTTCAACCGCGCGATCGGAATTTATCAGCGGCTCGTGCAAATGCAGACTAGCCAACTGCGCGGCGAGGCTCAGTTCGGCATCGCTCAGTGCTACGACAAAATGGCCGAGCAACAACCGAACGAAGCGGGCAAAGCTCAACTCTTCGACCGAGCCTTCCAAGAATACAAAAAGGTCTTCGACAACTTCCCGGAAAGCGGCCGTGTTGGCGAGGCGGTGGCTCAGATGGCGAACTACTACTACCGTCAGAAGGATTACGCTCGCGCCGTAGACATCTTCGAGACGGTGCTCGAAAACCATCCGGACGCGAAGTTCCTTGACGTGATCTTATTCAACTATGGCCGTTGCCTCTACCGGATGGACCGCAAAGCGGAGGCTCGTAAACGCTTCGATCAACTCATCGGCGACTACCCCGAAAGCCCGCTCGCCGGCGACGCGAAGAAGATTTCAGAGGCGTTGAACAAAGCGGAGCGTCAAAATGCGGCGGCTCCGAAGGGAAATTGAACCGTAGGGTGGGTCGAGCCATTGAGCCCCACCTCTTCCGAACAACATTGATCCCAATTGGTGACTCGCGAGATTCTCGACCCACCTTACTTTGATAGGACCATGAACATGCCACGATTGAGCTCTTACGCATTCGGATTTGCGTTGGTTTTGGCATTCGGACAAGCCGCGTTTGCACAGCAGGCGAATGCGCCGGCGGCTCAGACTGCCGAGGAATCGAAGCAGCTTGATGCTGTGTCGCAGGAGGCGGCAAAGCACGAAGCGGACTTGAATAAGTTCAAGGATACTTCTCCCGAGGCCGGAGAGTTGTTGGTTAAGCTCACTGATCTTTATCACCAGCATGGGCGGGTGTTTGGGCTAATCCGCGCTGGGCAGCGATTTTCGGCGGCTCATCCGGGAGATGCTCGGAATCAGGCGGTGATGCTCAAGGTGATTGATGGTTTGGAGGCGATGTCTCGGCATAAGGAGCTGACCGTTTCGATTCGGCAGTTCATTCAGAAGTATCCGGCCGCTCCGCAGAATGTGGAGTTGGAAGAGCGGCTGGCGAAGGCGCTCGACAAGTTGGGCGAGCGGCAGAAGGCGGCGGAGACGTATCGGGCGATGTGGCTGCGGCAGCCGAATGTTAACGGTCGGAAGTTCGGGGAGGCGGCGATCACGCGGTTCAACAACGGATCACAGCAGGAAATCTTTGATGGCTGTGTGCTGGCTGAGGACATGCTCGACAAGCTGCCGGCTGGTGAATTCACGAAGTTGCTAGCGGCAAATGCTCATTATCGTTGGCGTCAGTATGGGCAGTGGGCGAAGGCGAACGCGATCGGAGCCAAGATGCTGGCGAAGGGACTGCCGTATTCGCCGGAAGAGACTCGCGAGTTGCAGCGGATGCAGGGAGAGAATTTCAACTACCTCGCCCAATACGCGAACGCGGCGAATCATTATCGGCAGGTGCGAGCGATCCGCGATGACTGGTCGGCGCTCAATCAGCTCATCTACTCGATGTACTACTCACAAGCGAAGGGGGCCGAGTTCGAGCCGCTCGTCAATGAGTTCGACGCGAAGTACCCGGATCGCGAAGAGCGGTTCGAGAAACGATCGTTGCTCGCGACCGCGTTGATTCGCGACGGTGACAAAGCTCGCGGGTTGGAGATGATTAAGCCGCTGCTGGCGTTCAATCCGTACCTGAGCAGTGTTGCCGGCGTCTTCGTGCAGAATGCCGGGACCGAACCGGCTCAATTCCAGGCGGCCGAGGCGGTGTTGCGGGACGCTCTCGCCAAGAACCCGAAATACAATGCGTACTACCTGCGGCACGAGTTGGCATTAACGATCTGCCGCGATCGGCTGAAGGACGACGCCAAGTGCAAAGCGATGTGTCGCGAGTTCCTCGATCAAGTTCCCGGCAACGACGCGCATTCGTGGAACATTCTCTCGCACTTGTTGTTTCAGGCGACGAATGACGCCGAGTTCCAGCAGGACGTGCAGCGATACCTCGCGGCGAGAAAACGCAACTTGCACATGACGACGTTCATCTCGTACTTGCAGTCGTACATCGATCAGGCGAAGCCGAACAAAGACCTGAAGGACCGCGTCGCGTATGCTCAGGCGGAACTCAAGAAGCAGAACGACGACCCGCTCGTGGCGTTGTACTTGAAGTGGACTCACAACATTTATCACGGCCCGGATGCTCAGATTCGGACGGCGTTGCGTCAGAACCATCTCGCCGCGCTGCCGGAGCCGATGTGGGAGCAGCTCATGGCCGAGGATGCCTATTACTATCGGCACATCCCGCCACAGGTGAAGACACGCGAGGAATCCGCACGGACGTACCTCGAACTCGCGAAACGCTTCCCAAAGAACCGATCCTATCTCGACGAGGCGCTTAGTTCAGTTAGCGATTACGGGCCGATTGAGATCAGCAAAGAAATCTTCGACTTGTTCGTGGCTCAGGAACCGCTGACCAACAACGGCGACCAGTGGCGGCGGCTGATCATGGTTGCCGATCAGCACAAGGACGCAAGCCTATGTAAGCGTGTCCTGGAATACGCTCAGAAATCGCAGGCGAAGTTCGGCAAGGACGGGGCGTACTCGTCAACGATCGGCGACGCGCTGATGCGGCATAAGCTCGAAGCGGAAGCGTTGGCCTACTACCAATTCGGCCGGACTCAGGACCGGCAGATCGCGGACTCGGCCGAGTGTGCGGCGCGGCTGTTCGCACTGCTCAAGACGCCGGATGAAAAGATCGCGTTCGCGAACGAGATGCTGCAAACCAACACGCCGTACAACACGCGATATGCTCAATGGGCGGCGATGGCGTACCTCGAAAAAGGGGACATCGACAGCGTCGAGCGAGTGACTCGCGACGCACTGACGAAGCAGCAGGAGAAATGTTTCCAGGTCGCGAATTGGGACGCGACGCAATGGTTTTACGTCGTCAACGGCGTTCGCGTGCCACCAGTGGACAAGACGAAGGAACTCCCTGCCGCGGCCAAGCAACGAATCTACGCGCTCGTCCGCGATGTGAACTTCGATTGGGGGTCATCGCAGGCTCAGATTTATCACCTCGAAGGACTGACGCCGGCAGAGATGGCGCAGGTGACGCCGATGAAGCGGCTGCTGATCATCGCCGATGCGACTCGCAAACTGTATGCCGATTCGTATCGCTGGGACAACTTGATGACGGTCGCTCAACAGCAGGTGACGAACAAGGATTACATCAGCGGAGCGACGCTGCTCACCGGGTTGCTCACGAACATTCCGAACGTCGATGAGCCGCGCAAGGCCACGGCTCGCAATCTTGTTAGTCAGTGTTACACGCGGATTGGCGCGGTGGGGTTGACGATCGACGAAAAGTCGCCGATCGCGCCGCTGTTGCAAGCGGCGATGTATCTGCGGCTCGGCGACGAGCGGCTCGCGCTCGAAAGCTACACGGCCAACAAAAAGCTGTTCGACGATCATCGCGATGAAGTACCAGTCGACCTCGTGCTGTTCGTCTGCCAAAACTTGATGGCGGCCGGCGGCAATGAGAACTTCGAGAAGGTCGAAGACACGCTGCGTTCATGGCTGATCAAGAACGACATGAGCACCACGTTCGACGTGCAGACGAAGGCGGGAGTGCAATTGCTACTCGCGAAGAACTTCTACAACGCTCAGCGATACGACGTCGCGCGGTCGGAGTACACGACCGTCATCAATCGCTTTCCGAACACGCCGTACTCGACCGAAGCGGAGTTCGGTATCGGCGAGACGTTCATGGCTCAGAAGGTTTACGACCAGGCGGAAGCGGTCTTTGAAAAACTGGCGACCAGCCGCGAGGCCGAAGTCGTCGTGCGCGCCGAATTCCTGCGCGGAGTGCTCGCGCATCGCCGAGGCGATCAGGACGAAGCAAGAAAAATTTTCCGCAACGTGCTCGATCGAGTGCCGAATATCGAACTGGCGAATCAGGCGTTGTTCAATCTTGCCGAGGTTTACGGGTCGGAAGAGCGGTACATGGATCAGCTCAACCTGCTGCGCACGGTCGGTCGATTGGGCCGCAGCAGTAAGCGTTTCCACGCGCCGGGGCAATCGTTGTCGATCGTCGTGCAGGACAGCGACCTGGGTATTAGCCGCGGGCACAACAAGATTCCGGTGATCGTGAAGACGATCCCTGGCGGCGATGAAGAGATCGTTTATCTGACAAGCGGCGGCGCGGGCAAAGGCTTGTTCCGCGTCGATCTCGAAACGGCACTCGGTCAGGTCAAGAAGCGGGACAAGGTGTTGCAGCTCACCGGCAAGGATCAAATCAAGTGCGACTATCCGGACGAGTTTAAGAAGGAGTTCAAGTCGGTCCCGCTGAGCGACGTCGAAATCAAGATCGCGTCGAACGCGCGGTTTGAAGTTGCCAGCCAGAAGATCGTCGATGAAAAGGAAGAGACGTTCAGCCAGAAATTGGCTCGCGAGGAACAGGAGCAAGACACCGAACGTAATCGCCGCACACAGGTTCGGCCGAAGAATCAAGTCAAGCCGGGGAATCAGATCTTCCTGAAAGTGACCGATCCGGATCGCGACCTGTCCGATGAGCCAGACACAGTCATGGTCAAGCTGATTGCCGACAGCGGCGATCAGGTGCAAGTTGCGGTCAAGGAGACCGGACCGCACACTGGCCTCTTCGAGGGGATCGCTCAGACCGGCGAACTGCCGGCCGGAGCTCTGGCCAGCGACACGTCGATCGATCACAGCCCGCTAATGGCGATCGATAAAAAGAAGGAATCGTTCTGGCTCAGCGAACCGGACGGGGCTGTGCCCAAGCTCTTGACGATCGACATGAAAGACCTCAATCCGGTCAACCGGGTGAAGATTTGGTCGCCGAAGCCGGACGCCCAAATTCCGATTCGAGGCGAACTGCTGGGGAGTAACGACGGCGAGTTCTGGTTCCGAATTGCGTCGCATCCGGAGCCGTTGAAAGCCGACAAAATCGTCGACGAATACAAGGCGATGCGTCGCCGAGTATTCGCCGGCAACTTCACCGGATTCACGACGTGGGATCAGGTCAAGCAGCTCGCGAAGAGCAACAAGCCGTCTGAAGAAGAGGACGTCGCGAACGGCCTGACGTGGTCACGAGCGGAAGACGCCGAGGACTCCAAGAAGCCTTACGGAGTCCTCTGGTACGGCAAGCTCGTGCAGCCAAAAGCGGGTGCGGCTCGCATTCAGGTGCAAGGTATAACAACCGGGATGTCGATTGACGGCGTGCTCGAGATGCCAATCGGTCCGGGTAGCCGCACGGTCGATGTGTGGCTCGGAAAAGGATTGCACGACGTGACGATCTTCGCCGCAGTCAATCAGGCGACGCAAGTCTCGCAAGCGATCTGGGCGCGAGCCGACATCAATCGGCAACTGGTTCAACTCGGCCCGTTCCTGAAGTCGGACTTTGACCTTGAGTTGGCCGAAGATCGTGAAGTCGCGAAGGTGGCGGGCCCGCCCGCCGCGGAAATTGCGCTCGGTATCGACACGCTTAAGCTCACCAAGAAAACCGAAGCGTTCGGAGTCATCAAAGAACGTAACCCGGCACAGATCGGCTCTTGGGCCGCGCTCGAAGACACAGTCGTTTGGGAATTCGACGGCGCTCAGCCGGGTGTTTATGACGTGTTCCTCGAATGTGCTCATGGCGGCGGCGGCGGTTCGACGTTCGATCTCGAATGCGCCGGCACGACAATCAAAGGGACGGTTCCGAACACCGGCAATTGGACCGTCGCGCAGCTCACACGGTTCGGCACAATCATTGTCGAGAAGGCCGGTAAGCAAACGCTGTCCATCAAGCCAACGGCGATCGCTGGTGGAGGTTTGATGGAACTGCGATCGGCGAAGCTCGTTCCGGCGCTCGATGCTCGCGTCGTTCAAACGCCGGGTGCGTGGGAGTTCCGTTTTCCATCGAACGACCTGCGTTACGTCCGCTTCAAGATCAACGAGTATCTCGGAGACGCGGTCGCGGTGAATCATGTTGAGATCGGCGGCCGAGGTATCGCCCACGCGAAAGTCGAAGCTGGCAAAGTGGCCGATGACACCGAGCGGCTTTACATCCCGACCGATTCCGACGTTCTGGAACTCTCAAACAACAACACGCTGGAGATAGCCGGTGGTGACGTCGTCACGGCGGGTTACACCGATGAGTTCACGCAGAATGAGAATTCCGGCTCGGTGTTGCTCAGCGAGAAACTGTTCGCGACGTATTTCAACGCGACAGTCGGAGCGATCAACTACGACTTCCAACGGCTGGACAACGGACAGATCCAGAACATCGAAAAGACCGTTGTCCGCGCCGATCCGGGCGAACGATTTGTCGTGTCGATCACCGATTACGACCTGGACACAACCACCGGCCAAGACACGCTGGAATTTGAGGTCTCCGTCAACGACGGCGAACCGATCAAGCTCTCGGCCATCGAAAAGGAACTGAATCAGAGCGGCACGTTCACGAAAGAAATCGACACCGTCCTGATTGGCTCAACCGCCGCCGAGACCGACAACACCGAAGGTAAGCTGAAGGTTAAACCCGGCGACCGGATTGTTGTCCGCTATCTCGACGCGCAAAACACGTTTCCAGGCCACTCGGTCAAACGGGAGTCGGTCGTTTACGTCAATAAGCCGACGGCCGCGCAGATTCGGATAGTCGAAACGCGCGTCGTCCCCGGCAATCCGAAACTAAACACCGCTCCGCAGGCCGTATATCTCAAAGAAGCGGATGCGAAGGATCGCAAAGAAGTCGCGCACGTCGCGTTCGAGGCTCCGTTGACGATTGAGGTCATCGACCCGGACATGGCCAAAGACAGCAAGTCCGAAGTGCTGGTCACGCTGACAACGACCGACGGCGCGACTATTGAGGCTCGCTGTGTCATCAGCGGCCAGCACGCGCACTTCGGCAATTTCCAAGCGGTTGATGCCGAACGTTGGGCACTCGAAGAAGGCCGCTTCCTCGGCCAAGTGATTCTGCAACTCGGCAGCAAAGCCAGCGCGGACGTGATTCCGCTGACAAGCGACATGCCTCGCAACTTGATCGGCGGCGGCAAGCTTGAGGAATCCCAGACGAACGCCGGCAAGGATCGCAGCCTCGTCACGCGAGTGCTCAACCTGACTGGAAAAGACAAGATCATCGCGACGTATGCGGATGAAAGACGTCCTGACGCGAAGCCGCGTTCCGCAGCGGCTGCGGCCGTGGGGACGACGGAACTTGCGACAAACAGTTCAACCAAAACGGCTGTCGCGGCTCCGACGACAAAACCGGCAATGACCAAGACCGATATGACAAAGCCCGCAGCTGGTACGACCAAGACGGGGGCCGGCACGGCGAAAGTAGCAGCTCCGGTGCAGCCCGTCGCGCCGCCCAAGCCAACAGTTCCAACTGTCGCTGCCCAGGCTCGCTTGATTAGTAACGGAGTACTCAGTGTCGTCGATCGCGACTACGACAAGCCGATCGTGCAATTGCACGTCGGCGAGAAGTTGTACCTGCAAGTCACCGACGCCGATCAAGACGCCAGTGACGAACGCGATCGCGTCGACGTCGAGATCACCACCGAGTTTGGCGAGAAAGAGACGGTGAAGCTGGAGGAAACGCTGGCTCACAGCGGCGTGTTCACCGGCTCGCTGCAACTGAAGTCGAACGACAAGCCGACTTCCGGCAACCTCAACGCCGATGCGCCGGTCATCGAGTGCTACTTTGGCGACACCATCAAAGTGAAGTACGTCGACCCCGCCGCCAGCACTGAAGACGGCAAGCTCGAATCGGAAAAGACGATCCCGGTCGTCATCGGGACCGACGGACTCGTCGCTGCGTTCGCGAAAGCGTTCAACGACGAGCGGCTCGCCGTCGAAACGAAATTCCACATCGCCGAGAGTTTCTTTGAACTGTTTAAGTCGCACAAAGCTCTCGCTCGTAAGGAAGAGGAATTGGTGGACCTCGAAGCCGGCCGCCGCATTCTGCAAGAAGTCATGGAAGACTACCCCGATCCGAAATACGTCCCGCGCATTCAATACCTGCTCGGCCAATTCGCTCAGGAACTGGGTCAGTGGGACGACGCTGTTGATGCCTACGAACAAATCATCAACCACTACGCCGATCACACGCTTGCTCCGGACTCGCAGTACAAGCTGGCTCAGTGTTACGAAGAGAAAGGCGATTTCGACGCCGCGCTTGAGGCGTACGTCACTCTGGCCGCGACGTATCCGAAGAGTCCTCTGATCTCCAGCGTGATGATCCGCATCAGCGATCACTTCTATAAAGCCGAGGAATACACGATTGCGGCTCAAGTAGGTGAAAAGTTCATCGAAAAGTTTGAGGGCCACCAACACGCCCCAAAGATGGCGTTCCGTGTCGGCCAGTGCTTCTACAAAGCGAAGAAATTCACTGACGCTGGTAAGTCCTTCGACCGCTTCGGCAAGAGCTTCCCGGACGACGCGCTGTCACCGGACGCCCTGTTCTGGTCAGGCGAGAGCTACCGCATGGGCGGAGCCACGTCTGAAGCCTTCCGCCGTTACAACAACTGCCGCTGGAATCACCCCAGCAGCGAAGCCGCGAAGTTCGCTCGCGGCCGGCTGGCCTTACCGGAGATGTTGCAACAGTTCGAAGCGGAGGCGAACGCGATCGAGAATCAGTAACGGGAAAGTGATTACCAGCGAACTTCGAGGCCAATGTTGGTGCCGTGTAACAGTACCCCACCCGAGCTGTTGACCCCGGTGCCGCTGGTTGCATTGAAAGAGAAATCGAGTTGGTTCGGAGCGACGGCGACTCCTTGAATCCAGATCACGTTGTAGCCGCCTCGAATCGCCAGGTGATCG
>JANMIF010000159.1:0-7940 GCA_031375695.1 Planctomyces sp. | reverse complement strand
CGAGATCCAGGGTGCGGATAAGGTCGTGATCACGATCAAGACTCCGAAGCCAGCCGGCTCAATTCGATGCTGAACGAAGTGAAATCACTGCTGAGCGAAACGAAATCCACCGAGCGGGCTCAAAGTCGCCGTGCCCCCGTGGTCTCGACACTGCCACTGGACGATCCCGAGTTCCGCGAGATCGTCGCCGGATTCACGGGAAAACTGCGATCGGAAGTGGGCAAACTGAGCGAATTCTGGCACCGTCACGACGTCGAATCCGTTGGACAATTTGCTCACTGGCTGAAAGGGGCGGCCGGCACGATGGGTTTCCGCGAATTCACCACGCCGTCCAATCGGCTCATGCAGTTGGCTCGCGAAAACAACATCTCCCAGATGGAATCGACGATCACGGAAATTCTGGAACTCGTCGACGCCACGGTGACACCCGTCCCGTAGGTTTGGTCTCTGTCCCGACCTGTGCGTCCAAAGCGACATCTAAAAAGCGGCTCGATCATCGCCAAGTCGGAATGAAATCCGCACCGACGCCAGAAATAACTTGAGACGAACTGGCTGGTCCCGCGTAAGATCTCACGCAATTTCCGCCGAGGCCAGGCTTCAGGAAATCTTGGTTCCCGGCACAACAGACACTCGTGGCATAGGCGGAAGAATCCCACCGGTGGGCTGGAAAGTCATTCAGGTTTTGAGAATCCGGCTTTCGGAGTTGTGCGGTAATAGACGATTACCCTTTCGTGACACAGTCAGCAGCCCTGCGACTGAGATACTTTTCCTTGGTAGTGACACGAGTGGATTGTGGCCGACAGACGTCGGCATTTGAGAAGGAGTTCTGTGATGCTTGTGCTGTCGAGACAACGCGACGAGAGCATCATCATTGGTGACAACATCGTCATCACGGTGGTGGATATTCGAGGCGACAAAGTCCGCTTGGGGATCGAAGCTCCCAAGGAGGTTCCTGTACATCGCCAAGAAGTCTACGAGGCCATCCAACGAGAAAATGCTCTAAAATCGACCGCGACTAATGAACTGAGCTCGGCCGACAAAAAACCGTCGTAGCCGAGATTGGCTTTACGTTCTGATTCACGACAGCCGGTCCGATTCAATTCGGACCGGCTGTTTTTTTGTCGGCCATCTCGTTCCCACGCTCCGCGTGGGAACGTGCGTCCTGACGCTCCGAACTTGTGAATCTTTCGAGCCGCGACCGTGAGGGAGCGGTGACTCGCAAGGACTTTTGACCGCTCTCTCACCAGCCTGTTGAAAAACGTGGGGCAGGTTTTCAACCTGCCTGAAATCTTTGGCATTCGAGCAGGATGAAATCCTGCTCCACGAGTTTTTCAACAGGCTGTCACGGTCGCGGCTCGAAAGATTCCCTTACTTCCGCGCTTTGACCTGCGAGTGCGGATGCGCTTTGTCGTAAGTTTCCCGCAACCGCTGCGTGCTGACGTGCGTGTAAATTTGGGTCGTCGACAAACTCTTATGGCCGAGTAATTCCTGAACGCTGCGCAGGTCCGCCCCGCCGTCCAGCAAGTGCGTGGCGAACGTGTGCCGCATCGTGTGCGGACTGGCTTTTGTGTCCAGGCCAGTGAACTTGACGTACTTTTCGAGCATCCGTCCGACGCTGCGAGTCGTCAGCCGTTTGCCGAACCGGTTAAGAAAAATCGCATCCTGATCCGTCGGCTTCGCATCGGCGGCGACGCGCCGGACCTTCAACCATTTGTGCAACGCCGCCGTGGCGTAACTTCCGAGCGGAGCAATCCGTTCTTTGCGGCCTTTGCCCCGAACCCGCAAGATGTTCGCATCCTGATCCCAGTCGGACAGATTCATCCCAACCAGTTCCGCGACCCGCAGTCCGGCCGAGTACATCGTTTCGATCATCGCTTTGTCACGCATCCCCGCCGGTTCGTCGGTCGACGGCGTTTCGATGAGCTGCACGGTTTGCTGAGTCGTCAAAAAATTCGGCAACTTCCGGCCAATACGCGGCGTCCGCAGAGCTTTCGCCGGGTTGGAAGTCGTCAGCTTTTCACGCGAGCAATACCGAAAGAAACTCCGCAACGAAGCCAGCCGCCGAGCAATCGTGGTTTTGGCGTATTGGCATTCGTGCAGATAGGCCACATAGCCGCGGAGCATCGTGATGTCGACTTCCGGCGGCGTCGGACTGCGGCCGACTCGGTCCTGCAAGTAATCGAAAAAGCTGTTGAAGTCTTCGGCATACGACTTCAGCGTCAGCGGCGAAGCGTTTCGCTCGATCCGCAGCGATCTCAAAAATCCGTCAACGGCAGTGTGCATCGGACTGCGACACCCACAGGCAGGGAAATGGGACGACGGCAGGATCGCAGAAAGTGAAGGGCGATGTAATCCGAAGCTTCAGCAAGGGAAAACTTTCGATTGACTGCGAATTGGGAGCGCTCGCCCTCGCTGACGCTTCGGGTTACTTGGCTCTGCGTTACCAAGTCACTTGCCGCGACCACTGTTCGCGACCTTCCGCCTCGGCCTCTTCTTTCAGCCGGCGCACCTTCTGGCTGAGCACCGCCGCGTCGTACCAGGTGAAGCTCAAATCCTTGTCGGCCGCATGTTGGCCGAGGGTTTGCAGCAGCGTGTCCGTGCTCTCCTCGTCATACAAATAGATGAACCGCTCTTCATCTTTGACCAACGCCAGCACGTTCATTTCTCGCGTCATGACGGAATCCTTCATCGTCTTGATTCGCTCGCAGGGATTGATTCGCCGCCAATCTTTCAGCCAATTTGCAGGTGGACTCACCGGCAATCGGATTCAGACCGAATAGCGACTCGCTCCGTTCCAATACATTCGTCATCGGCATCGACGATAAATCTTCTTCAGTTCTTCCCATTTGACTTATTTCGCCAGCAGTTCCTGCCGGTTGCCGCACTCCACGAAGCCAGCTACAACGCCACTTATGGCACTCACAATCACGATTCGTGAAAAGAATTCGATTCCGCTGGAAGTCGATGCGATCCAGTTAGACCTCGTGCGCGACCAGTCGGCCGATCAGGTTGCGAAAACGTTGATTCAATACGGCAACAAACAGCGAGAACTGGGGGAATTCTTTGAAGTTCGCGGCAGCGCGGCCGACAACCAGATCGTTTGGCAGGGGGATTGTTCTGCCGTCAAAATGATCGGTAACAAGCTGAACGGCGGTTGCGTGCGAGTCGAAGGGGATGCCGGCATGCACCTTGGCGCGGAAATGACCGCAGGCGAAATCGTGGTCACTGGCAATGCTGGCGACTGGGTCGGTGCGGAAATGCACGGCGGCCGAATTCGCATTACAGGCAACACGGGGCATCTGGTCGGAGCGGTGTATCGCGGCGGACGAAAAGGAATGACCGGCGGCGAGATTTTTATCGAAGGCAACTCCGGCAACGAAGTCGGCAACTTGATGCGCCGCGGCCTAATCGCCGTCCGAGGCAATGTCGGTGACGCGGTCGGAGTCGGCCTGTTGGCTGGGTCGGTCTTTGTCTTCGGTGACAGTGGCATTCGCCCTGGTGCCGGAATGCGTCGCGGCACGATCGCACTGCTTGGAACCGCGCCGCCTCCCGAAATGCTGCCGACATTCAAGTTCTCTGGCCTGTATCGGCCGACCGCGCTGCGACTGACATTACGGCACCTGCAGCGCAACGGATTTGCCGTCCCGAATGAACTGCTCGACATCGCGATCCGACGACACTGCGGCGATTTCTTGGAACTTGGTCGCGGCGAGATTTGGTTGCGTGCCGCTTAAAGGAGGTTGTCGTGAACAAGTTTGTCTTTTGGTTGTCGTTTGCCCTGATGCCGTTGAGCTCCATTCAAGCCGACGATTGGCCGCAGTGGCTGGGGCCAATGCGTGACGGCGTGTGGCGTGAATCGGGGATCGTCGAACGGTTGCCGGAGAAAGGTTTTTCGCCTCGATGGCGCACTCCAATCGGAGCGGGATACGCCGGACCGGCGGTGGTTGGAGATCGCGTGTTCGTCACGGATCGAGTGACCAAGGGGACCGACCCCGAGAGTCCGTTTGTGCGTGGAGCCGTGCCATCGTCGGAGCGAGTGCTTTGTTTGGATGAGGCGAACGGGAAGATCGTTTGGGAACACAAATACCCGTGCGTCTACACCGTCAGTTATCCGGCCGGACCGCGCTGTACGCCGACGGTGCATGACGGCAAAGTGGTTTCACTGGGAGCTGAAGGGAATTTGTTTTGCCTGTCTGCGAGTGACGGCCAAGTGATTTGGTCCCACGACCTGAAAAAAGATTACTCGATTCGTAACTCGCCAGTGTGGGGCTTTGCGTCGCATCCGCTGGTGGACGGCAACAAGCTGATCTGTTTCATCGGCGGCAAGGAGACGGCTGTCGTGGCATTCGATCTGGCGACAGGCAAAGAATTGTGGCGTGCGTTATCGGCGATCGGACCGCATGGGCCGGGATACAGCCCGCCGGTGATTTACCAAGCGGCCGGAGTTCGGCAACTCATCGCCTGGCTGCCCGATGCGGTCAATGCCCTCGACCCAGAGACTGGCAAGGTGTTGTGGTCGCATCCGTTTTCCGTGAAGGAAGGGCTGACCGCGCCGATGGCTCGCCAGTCGGGGAACCAATTGTTTGTCACTGCGTTTTATGATGGACCGCTGATGTTGAAACTCAGCAGTGACAAACCAGGAGCGGCTGAACTGTGGCGTGGCAAAGGGAAAGACGAACGTCAGACTGATGGGCTGCATTCGATCATGCCGACGCCGTTCTTGGTCGACGGGCACATCTTCGGCGTCTGTAGCTACGGGCAACTCCGCTGCTTGCAGTCCGATACCGGAAAACGAGTTTGGGAAAACCTCACCGCCACCGGCGCGGACAAAGCTCGCAATGCGCGCTGGGCGAATGCGTTCTTGATCCAGCATCAAGACCGATTCTTCATCGCCAACGAGCGTGGCGATTTGATCCTCGCCAAGCTGACTCCAAAGGGTTACGAAGAACTTGGTCGAGCCAACTTGTTGAAGCCGACCGGTCAGGCGGGTGGCCGAGACATCGTCTGGTCGCATCCGGCCTTCGCGCACCGCTGCGTGTTCGCTCGCAACGACGAAGAGATCGTGTGCGTGTCGCTGGCTGCGGAGTGAACCACAATAAGCATGCCCTTCGACGGGCAAGCCGCGAAGGAACGAATCGCAGGCATTCTCCGAAAGTATCGGTCGGCCTAACATCTGTTCGTTTGTGGCGCGACCGTCAGGGGCGACGCATCGCGAAGCCAGGATTTCGAATCTCTGATCAAAGGGCACGATCATTCCTTCAAAGACTTCTGACATCGCGCATCAAGTCTGCATGAACCCCACCTGCCGAGCGACGTACTCGGTCAGCGAGACGCTCGTCGATTGTTCCAAGTGTGGGCACTTGCTGGACATCGCTTACGACTGGAATCGAGTCCCGGTGCCGGGTTCGCTACAGCAGTTTGAATCGCGTTGGAGCACACGCCGCAATCCGCTCGACTTCAGCGGCGTGTGGCGGTTTCGTGAGCTGTTGCCGTTCGCGAAGGACGATCAGATCGTGACGATCGGCGAGGGGCAAACCATTCTGCAATCGTCCGCTGGAGTTGGAAAATACGCCGGGTTTCAAACTGGCAAACTGCTGTTGCAGTACGAGGGACTGAACCCGTCGGGCAGCTTCAAAGACAACGGCATGACGGCCGCGTCCACTCACGCGCATATCGTTGGAGCGAAGGTCGCGGCGTGTGCCTCGACGGGAAACACCAGCGCGTCGTTGGCGATTTATTCCAGCACCACGCGGCTGTTCGAGACCATCGTCTTCATCGGCAGCGGCAAGATCTCGTTTGGAAAGCTGTCACAGGCGCTCGACTACGGAGCCAAGACGTTGCAGATTCAAGGAGACTTCGACGACGCGCTGCGGCAAGTCCGCGACGTCTGTGCGGCTCGCGGGATTTACCTGTGCAACAGCGTCAACCCGTTCCGGCTGGAAGGCCAGAAGTCGATCATGTTCCGAGTGCTCGAAGGTCTGAACTGGGAAGTCCCCGATTGGATCGTGGTCCCCGGCGGGAACCTCGGCAACTCGAGCGCGTTCGGCAAGGCGTTCACAGAGCTGAAAGAGTTGGGCCTCATCAATAGCATCCCGCGCTTAGCGGTGATCAACGCGGCCGGCTCGAACACGCTGTACCAACTCTTCGAGCAACACAAGCTGCGCTGGAACGGCGGCCGGCTCGACGAAGCGAAAATCATCACCGACAAATTCTTCACGCAGATGGACGTCGACAACCGCCGAGCCTCAACGCTCGCGACCGCCATCGAGATCAACCGCCCGGTCAACTTACTGAAATGTCTGAGAGCACTCGAAGTTTGCGACGGCGTCGTGCGCGAGGTCTCGGACGAAGCGATCCTGGAAGCCAAAGCCCAAATCGGAGCCGGCGGCTTCGGCTGCGAACCCGCCAGCGCCGCCAGCGTCGCCGGAGCCAAACTGCTCCGCGAGCAAGGGGTGATCTCCCCCTGCGACCGAGTCGTCTGCATCCTCACCGGCCACCAACTCAAAGACCCAACCGCCACCGTCGCGTACCACTCCGTCGATCCCGAGCGTCTCTCCGCCGCCGCAGCCACCGAGGACGACGCCTACGCCACCATGCTCAGCAAAGCCGGAGTCACCCAAACCCCCGCCGCCAACCGCCCCATCGTCGTCGAAAACAAATTCGAGTCGATCATGGCGCTGCTGGATCGCCTCAGTTCGTAGTTCCACTTTTAGACGGTTGCAGAGTTGCGTCTGGACTTCATTCAGAATCACCGATATTTTCGCCATCGCTAATCGACGACTTCTCAACGGGGAAGACAGGTGAAAAATGAGTGGATCGAGTGTGATGATTGAGTTGGAGCCGTCGCTGTTGGCGAAGTTGGATGGCTTCGTGGAAGGCCATCTGTTTCGCAGTCGGAGCGACGCGGTTGCGATTGCGGTTCGGGAAAAGATCGAACGCTTGGAGTCGCACGATCAGTTTCTAACGGAGTGCCAAAAGCTTGATCCAGTGGAGGAACAAGCGATTGCTGAAGAATGGCTCGACGGGGAGCGAACCGCATGGACCGCATCCTGAGAGGCGAGATTCGTTGGGCCAACCTTGATCCCGTTCAAGGTTCCGAACAAGCGGGCCGTCGGCCGGTTCTGGTCTTGAGCCGTGACTTGTTCAACGAACGATCCGGCACGGTCATCGCCGTTGCCTTAACCAGCCAAGAGCCGAAGGCCGGTTTCCCATTCACGCTGGAATTGCTCGACACCGGTTTGCCGAAACGCTCGTGGGTCAAGATCAGCCAGATTCGCACGCTGTCGGTGCAACGTCTCGGAACAAAGCTAGGAACGGCCAAGACTGATGACATCGCCAAAGTCTTGGCGGGACTCAATCAACTCTTGGATGAATAATCGCTACGTCGCCGGAGCCAAACTGCTCCGCAAAGCCAGAGTCACCCAAACCCCCGCCACCAACCGTCCCATCGTCGTCGAAAACAAGTTCGAGTCGATCATGGCACTGCTGGATCAGATTGGGTGCTGAGTTTGCTAGCTACGCCGCCGATCTGCCTTCGATGGATTTTCACGATGTGGTTGGTGGAAATATGGCGTCTGGCCATCCCCGCGTGCTGTAGTCCGTGTACTTTCCTTCGTAACCGATTGCGTCCAGGATTACCGCGTAGAGTAACGCCGTTGCTTTGTCGATACGGTCGAGAGCTGTCTGATCGGGCAAACCGACTGCGGTCTTTCCATGAGCGGATGAATTTCGCACGAACTGCCAGTTCTTGATTAGCTCGCTCGTAATGACTCCACGTTTCGCAAGCGATTGCAATTGATCTTGGCTCAACCGGCGATCCGGGGAGGTGGAGCGATGAGGATGGCGACGAGCGATTCTAGCAATGCTTTTCCGCGTTTGCGGGCGTTGTGGACGAACTGAAAGAAACCAACGTAGAGCGGCAGCTTCTCCTGCGAAATGCC
>JANMIF010000325.1:0-9342 GCA_031375695.1 Planctomyces sp. | reverse complement strand
GCGGGCTGAACATTCACAGCAAACCCTTCCCATTCTCCCGAACAAACAATCGCCAGCCGACATCTGGCTCGCGAATTCACACAGAATCTCTTGCGTATTCTGCGCTATGCTTCCAACAAGGCAAATTGGCCCGCCGTGTCGTTGCTCGGCAACCTGCTTGACGGTCTCCTGAACCACCGATAAAAACTTGCGGCTCTCGACACGCCCCCTTCGTCTAGAGGCCCAGGATATAGGATTCTCAGTCCTAGGACACGGGTTCGACTCCCGTAGGGGGTACTGCCATTCCGTGCATGTGACGGAATGGAACGGAAAGCCCCGGAAATGCCGGGGCTTTTTCGTTGTCTCGCATCGGACGAATGACCGGCTTTCCGTCCATTTTGTTTATTTCCGCTGCTGACTGAGTCGGATTGTGAGTCGCTTTTGGGTTGTGAGACGCCTTGTCGAAGTGCTCGTCAGTGACCTGCAAGTAATGCTTGGCTGCGATCAGTTGGCTGTTGCCCAACCATGTTGTGACGACGTGGAGCGGAAACGTCTCGGTCAATTCGGTCTCGCGAGTGCTGCGGAGATTTTGGAACAGTTTCGGCCACGGAACCAAGCCGGCCTTGTGAATGATCCGTTCCAGTTGAGTTCGCCAGTTGACGTTGCCGTCGCGACGGCGAGCAATCACGAATTCGGTTCGCGGGGAATCTGAATCTTGAAAGTACGCTTCGTCCAAATACGGTCGGAGTTCGGGGAAGATCGGGACGACACGCGAACCCTTGCCCTCGTGATGCTCCGTCTTCGGGCTAGTGACCGTCATTCGGCCCCGCTCCCAATCAATGTCGCCCCAGCGGAGCAACAACGTCTCTGAGGGCGTTCGTAGGCCGCCAAATCGAGCCAGGGCGAAGATCAGCCGCCACTCCAGGTCGGGACACGTGGCGAGCACTTGAGCGGCCACGTCGCGGCTGACAAAGAACTCCCGCGCCTTGTTGGCTTGGACCGAGCAACCTTTCATGTCGCCGAATGGGTTCTCGGCAATCAGCCGTTTGCGGAGTGCCGCGCGGAATAGTTGCTTGGCCCGACCGCAGTGACGACGGACGGTGTTCTCGCCGAGCGGTTCGTCACGGCTTGAAAGCCAGCGTCGCCATTCGTCGGCATCTCCTGGGGTCACATCGCGCAGCGGCTTGTCTTCGCCGAAGCGAGCGACCAAATCACGGCGGACCTGCATAAAGTTGATCCGGGTTCGCGGCTTGATGTCCGTTCGACTGAGCAGATAGGCGTCGATGAACTCGCCGAGCTTCGTCGCATCCGCCTGTTGCTTCTCGCGCGGTGCGATCAGTGCCACTGCGGCCAGTCGCTTGGCGAGCACTTCGCTGATTTGCCCCAGCCATTTGCTGGTTTCGTCGTCCAACGCACTGCGGCTGAGTCTTGCCTCAACGATGGCTTCGATCTTCGCGCAAATAGCATCCGCTCGCTTTTTCGATATCCGCCCCAACCGGACGATTGGCCGTTTGCCATTCAGCGCGAACTGAATCTTGCGGAGTCCTGTTTTTGATGTGCTGACACTAGCCATGATTTCGTTCCTTAGATGTTCGCCAATCGGTTGCGAGGGCGAGAGATTTCAAGTGATGGTATCGGCAGTCGCGAACGCAGCCACCGATCTTTGTTGATCGCGCGTTGCGTTCGTCACGCCTCGCGCGTGCGCATGAAGTGATTGACTCCAATTCGCCGATCGGCGCGCTAGCCTGTCTGGCGTCGAACAGACTTCCGAGCACTCCGAGAACTGGTGAGTTTCAACCAGTCACGGCATGTGGCATCTGAGTTCACGACGATCCGCCAACCACAGCGGCAACATTGGTGGCGTCCCGATACCGCGTCTTCTAGCTTCAGGTTGGTCGATCCACATTGCGGACAAGTTGGTTGCTTCGGTGAGTGCATTATCGAGACTCCGTTCTCAGGCTTGTCGAGTGACGACTTCGACGACTTGTACGACGTGAGCCAGTTTCAGAAGTCAGCCAGGTCGTTTACGTCGTCAACGTCGTCAGGTTGAGCCAGTCGCAAACCATCGTTCGACGATTCGTCCCGATTCGGAATCGACTTCGCTGTGAGCGCGGGCAAGTCCGTTGTCGTGAAGCAATCGTAGCGCGTCCGTGATTTCGGCCGCCGTCTTGTTCTTGTTGAAGCCGTGGTGAAGTATTTCCGTGCGAGCCAGTCCGACATCGGAGCTTTGCCGAAGTGCCGCCAGCAGCGTGTCGGCGGTGCGGTTTCCCAGCGACGTTCCGAAGATGTAGGCCGCCGAGCGTTCGCAGTAGTCCCACAAGGCCAAGCCCGCGTTCAAGTGTTCCAGGCGAATGACTGCCGACAAGTCGAGCAGCGCGTACAGACACGCCAGCCGCATCACCTGGACTTCGGCACGAGCTGTCACCGCGCCCAGCAATCCCGGTTTGCCCGCCGAGAGTTCGTCGTAGACGCGATGCCATCGCTCACGAGCTTGGTCGTCTCGTTCCAGCCGGCCAGCGTCTGAAGCGAATCGAATGGCCTCACTCAGCCGGTAGCGAAACGAGTCAAAATCAACTTCGTGAACTCGTCCCCCTTCCGGCAGTGACTTCGATCGGCGCACGCAGCACCACAAGAACCGATTCGCGAATCCGTTGGTCTGCTCGATTTCGTTCAACGCGCGCCTCAATTCGTCGCGAGTGACGTGGCCGACGATGCTGATATGTGCTCCCGTCGCTTTCAACGGACTGTTTTTGGTCATCGTCCCTAAGTTCCCCGAATCCCACGCCCCGCGTAGCACGGCCGACAGGATGTTGCTTTCGCGTCCCATTGACGCCAGCACGCGGACAAATTCCTCTTCGATCACGAGCAGCCGCTTGTCTGATTCACCGGGGTCGATGGTGACTTTTTGGTAGTCCACCACACGCCCGCCTTCCTTGATTGGCTGCTGTTGCTGAATGGGATCACGGACTTGCGAGATCAATCCTTCGCCGCTCGACAATCCGCTTCCGACGCGATGGGCTGCCCAAAACTCGTCCACCATGTGGAGCACTCGCAAGACGTGACTCCACGACGATCCTTTGCGGCCCTTGGACGTGCTGCCGACCAGCGCGACAAACAAATTGCAAAAATGCTGATGCCCTTCAGCGGCAAAATGAGCACAACGCCCGATCACGTTTCCAAAGCCGACGAGAAACTGAATCAGCAACGCCACCGGATCGGACTCCGTATGCGCGTCAACCATTTCGACAAACTCTCCCGCCAATCCGTGAAACGCCTCTTGAGCGGGTGGCGTCGGCCAGGTGTCGAGACTGACGGGAACATCCGATGATTGATCGGTCGTCGGCTTTGCCTCATGCGGTTTCACCGGATGCGATTGTTGACGAGCCTTTCGTGCCAGTTGTTTTTTCAATCCGCTCATGCTGCGGTCCCTCCCAGAATGAGGAATCGGAGTGCGAGGCGAAATTCGTCATCGTCGCGGATCGTCAGTAACAACTGCTCGCGCTTTCGGTCACTGAGCGGCTCAATCGGATCGAAGTAATCCGCCGGTAGGCCGAAGTCCCGGACCATGTTTTTGCCGAGCCAGCCTTGTTGCTTCGCGTAGTCCGGTAGAGCTTCGTGGACAGCGATCAGTTCATCGACGGACGTTGGTCCGCACGGCCGATAGCCGAGTCGAATCTCTTCGCGGACGTATTCGACGTACTCGTCTGTCGAACGAAAATCGGGTTTGCGAAAGCACCGAATCTCTTCGCGAACGTACTCGACATACTCGGCTTCAGAACTAAAATCAGGTTTGCGAACGTACATCGCAATGGTTCCTTTGAGCGGCTCGGACGGTGACACGTCACGAGCCGTTTGAATTGGTGGAAAGCCGGCGTCAACACGATCAACCGGCGCAACTAAAGACAGCATCACTTCGCTGTCTGCTCTTGAGTAAGCAGCCATTCGCGCAGTGCATCGACCCGAAACAACAATCTGTTTCCAATGCGAACATGCGGCAGAGCATGGAGGTACTTCCTCAGATGCCGGTCGCTACAACCGAACAGTCGCGCCGCCGTTTGAAGATCAACGAGCAGCGGCTCGATATCGGCAGCGGGCTTCACGGTGACGGGATCAGTAGACGGAAAAAGGTTGACGTTACGCATGGCTGGGTTCCTCCCGCCGAGCGTCGGCCTTTGTCTTCACTCGTTGTTTTCTGCGCTTCTCGTTTCGCTCGACTTCACGAGCGGCAAGGGCGAGACGGCGATAGGCTCGTACCTCAGCAGCGGTCAGTTCGGTCTTGGGCATATTGCACCTCCTGACCTATCCGCGAATCGTTGGTAGTTGAACCGCGCCGCTACGACCTCACCAATGAAAAAAGACCGGCTTTCACCGAGCTAAACACACTTTGAAATTTCCTGAAAATAGTCGCGAAACTACCGTCTTAGCGTACCCACACTACCCACGCCTATCGTCACTCTTTGCGACATCCGTTTGGCCCCGTTGATCCCCTTTGTGCGAGGTCGTCTTCGGTTTCTTCGGCACGGGCTTGTTGAGGTTCTTGAACGCGGCGCGGACGTGCTGCCGCGCCGCCGATGTCCCGATGCCCATTTGCCGACCCACTTCCGCAACGTTGCCCCGATAGTCGGCGTGATGTTTCATGGCTTCGAGTTGCCGATCCGTCAGTGTCCGCCGTTGCCGTGTTGATTTCCGCCGTCGTCGTTTCTTCGTCCCGCGTTGCTCAGTGGCCGGCATCTTGGCGGCAGCGACCACGGACTCGCCTGACTTCGGTTGGGCAGCCAACTCGGCTTCGATCTTCAGCGCCTTTGCGATCCACTTCCAATCTTGACCCGACGGCCGCCGAATCTGGCTGACAATATCAGCGAAACTTCTTCGCTCGTCGTCCAGATTTATTTGGCTCGCGGATTCAGCCCGTTTCTGTTTCAGATTGGCAATAGCGATTCCTCGCCAATGCTCTGCAAATTCACCGACCTGAATGGCAAGGTCAAACACAGAATCGCCAACAAATCCCGCCCGCTCAATGGGCCTTCCGTAAGGGGTTACTTCCGCGAATAACGGAAGCAACGGAGCAATTCGACTCTTCGCTTGCTCGTAAACGGCGGGCAGCCCATCGACCTTCCTCAGCCAATCAATTTGCATCAGGTGGCTGTGGCCCAAGATTTCGCCAGCGTCACAAAACGCCTCGGCGCGATCAACAAGTTCAAGAGCGGCACGAAGCGCAACATCGACAGCGGAAGGGAAAGTTTCGCTCACGTCTCACCTGCCTTAAACGTGGGGAATGACCCAACGAAGGCGATCGCTGATCCGTCCCGTTTGTCATCCCGGACACTAGGCAGCCTTCTTTGCGGCTTGTCTGGCAAAGAACGCCTCACAGTACGCCACCTGTTCGACCTTGTAGCCAACCAACGCAGATCCTTTCTTATATTGGTTATATTCGTCGCCACCGTGCGACTTTCCGTCTTTGCCAGCCCACACGTTCGAAGTTTTCGGCACAATCGTGGTGGCGGCACACATTTCTGCTTCGGCTAGTTTGAGCAATTCTTTGGCCGTTTCGACAGTTTTGACCAATTGGTAGACCGTCAGCGTGAGCTTTGGAATTACGCAGAGTTTGCCGTCTTTCTGGATGCGCGGCTGTGTCACGTCAACCTTGCTCGGCTCAAGCGCCTTCAGCAGCACGACAGCCGCTTCGGGAGTAACTTCCTTGGTGGACACCTTCACGAGAATCTCGTCTTGGGTGATGGTATGGACTTTCAGCTGTTGGTTATCAAGCGGCAAGACGTGCCGCTCGCGGTTTTGGCACTGTGTCTTAAACTCTTCGGTTCGGCGATCTAAGTCGTTCCTACCTTCGATAAGTTGAGCCTCAGACTCGCCAAGTTGTCGTTGACGCTCTTGTAAGTGAGCCTCACGCTCTCGAAGTTGAGTCTCGCGGTCGAGGCACTGGGCTTCACGCCTATGGACCTGTGCTTCGCGCTCTTTCAGTTGGTCCTCACGGTCCAATAGATCGTTGGTGCGTGCAACCATCAATTCCGCCGAAGGTTGATCCTTGCCGAGCAGAAATTGCACGAACGCCTTGAACGAATGAATCAATTGAGGACAGCCCACGTTAATGTTCCTCACTGTCAAAGATTTGGTTCCACAACAGATATGAACGGCCAATTCGCTCGCTAAATTCGCAGAAATCCAAATGCTCGCCCCAAGTGGCATTCCCGGAAGAGTCAAGCGGGTTCGCCATTCAGTCAGCGCGCGTTCTAATCGCTCGTTCCTCTGTCCTGGCCGCCACAGACTTCCCAGATTGCCCCATGGGTAAATTGGAATTGCCTCAGTTTGGTCCCGACGTTTGGTCCGATGTCGGTCACGCCGTCGCTACCATGTTGCCCCAGCGGAGTTTGCGTCGATGCGATTCCGTAGTCGTCGGATGTTGGCGGACTTCGCTCGACCGGGGGACATGTGCAAAATGATCACAACGACAGCCGAAGTGTTTCGAGTCTGCATCCAGTGCGAGAATCGCTTTCCCGAATCGTGTTATCGGTGGCGCAAGGTCGGTACGTCACGACGATCGGAATGCAAATTTTGTCACTGCGAAAACGAGCGGCGGCGGTCTCGCCGCGCGCGAGAGAAGCGACGTGCCCGACAGCTACTTCGCGCGTGTCGCGATATCGGCGCGGCCGAAAATGTTGACAACCTCCAGCAACTCGGTCGGAGTTTGACCCGGCGTTTTGGCGGCCCGGAGCCACTCGCCAGGAAGCTGGGTGAACTGGCGTTGGCCTTGCCTCTGACGTCACCCAAGTTTTGTGACGTCGTCGTCGCAGTTCTCAAGATAGAAGTGCTGGCTCAGTCGCTCGTTTCCCCACCCGAACCGGAACCACCGCCAGCCACTCAAGCACAACGGCGAGCATTGCTTCAACGAGAACTCCAATTGCTGCTGATCGAAGAGCCGGAAGATCACGCCGAGTTCCTTCGTAACGTCGGATGGAAGGTCGAACTGCCACCATTGGACGATGACGACGACGACGATGACGATGGCGATGACGACGATTGACCTGGAATTCAACCTCAAAAAATTCGAGGGCAGATTTCTCGACTGAACAGGTGACATCACCGGCGACTTCCGTTGGGGCCGACGCCGGGTAACGGTATTGAGCGCGCCTGGTGGGCAATACCTGCCGGTATGTGACGTCAAGCGGAGCCTGATGCTGGTCGATGATTAAGACATTATCCCCGGCGGCGCTCGCTGTCGTTCCGTGGTAGGTCTCCGGCTTGCTGCCGCCAGGGATATTTTTCGCTACAGACGATCATGCGTTTGCCGATTGGTGAATGGTGCTCAACTCGCCACGCTCTCGCCGCTTTTACAAGCATCACCGCCTGATGCTGCGGATCGCCGAGATCCGATTCAATATCCAGCAACCCTGATTGACTAATTCGCGTTCACGCCGCTGCTTTTTCTTCCAACTCGAATTCATCCGCCAGCCGTCTTAGCTCGGCTGCGATTTCGGATCGGCGTTGTGGATCACGTTTGATGAGGCGACGAACGGCGGCAGCGAACCCGCGCACGATTGTCTGCCAGCCTGACGACTTGGACTTGTGAGCCGGCTTGGCTCTGAGACTCTTGGCGACGCCGTGAATCGTCTCGTTGCCGTTGCGGATGTCTTCCACGATCTCCGGCAAGAGTTGGCCTTCCGCCACGGCGGCGAGCCTCAAATTGAACATCCGGCCGCTGGAGCCGGAGAATCAGGCCACCGGAGTGAACTGCCGCTACCCGGACGATATGCTGACAGAACACCGTTTGATCCAACCTCTCAGCAGACGCTGCACGACATGGCAAAAGCGAAGGCAAAATCTTCGGCAGACACCGCCGCCAATCTCGGCTTCGAGGCCAAGCTCTGGCTCACGGCCGACAAGCTCCGCAACAACATGGATGCGGCCGAGTACAAGCACGTCGTGCTCGGATTGATCTTCCTCAAATACATCTCCGACGCTTTCGAGGAGCGGCATCAGAAGCTGCTCGCCGAAGTGAGCGAAGGGGCCGATCCCGAAGACCCGGACGAGTACCGTGCGGACAACGTCTTCTGGGTGCCGATGGAGGCTCACTGGCAGACGCTGCAAGACCACGCCAAGCAGCCGACCATCGGCAAGCTGATCGACGAGGCGATGGTCGCCATCGAGCGGGACAATCCGCGGCTCAAAGGGAATCTTGCCGAAGGATTTTGGCCGGCCGGCGCTCGACATCGCCGTCGCGGATCGCTACTACTGCTCCTTCATGATGATCGCCTTGCTGCTGGCTCAAGGGACGCACGTCTGCGCACGCAAACATCAGGGACGACACACGGACTTTCGCCGCGGCCGTCGGCTGGGCAAGTGCGATCACATCATCCTCTGGACTCGGCCGCAGCGTCCTGAGTGGATGGACGACGAGACCTACGCTCAGATTCCCGAAACGCTGGAGCTCCGCGAGATTCGCTATCACATCGTCGAACCCGGCCGCCGTACCCAAACGATCGACGTGATCACGACCCTGCGCAACGCGGACGAATACACCACCGAAGACATCGCCGAACTGTATGGCTTTCGCAGGAATTCGGAATTGGATATCCGCAGCATCAAGTCCTCGTTGAATCTGAGCCACGTCCGCTGCAAGTCGCCGGAGATGGTGCATCGCGAAGTCTGGACCACGATTCTGGGATACAACCTGATCCGCACAACGTCGGCGGGAGCGGCCTGGCTGCATGGGCGGCAGCCGCGACAAATCCGTTTCACCAGCACCTGTCAGTACGTGTTGGCGTCCTGGATGACGTTGTCGACGGGCTTGATCGCGACCTCGTCCTTGTCGAACTACTTGTCGTTAATGCTCCAACAAATCGCGGCTTGCGAAGTCGCCAACCGACCTGGTCGTTTCGAACCGCGCGTCCTCAAACGTCGCCGCCACGGCTACAAACTCATGCAACAACCACGAGCCGTACTCAAAGCCCAACTCCAAAACGACAACCGCAAAACATGACTCAGTTAGAAGCACGACAGTGCCATTCGAACCTGTTCCGTGTCAAACCATCAGTCCCACTCTTAACCCAGCGCACGCAAAACGTGGGGCAGTCCACCCTTAAGTGGACCCCAAGAGTTGGACAGTGGGAGACGCTATTTAAGAGAGAGTTGGCCGACGTGGTTTCGACCGTTGCGTCTGACGACCGTGTGTTGTGTGGGCGCTCGCGGTGAAGACCTCGTGCGGCGTCCGGTAGTCCAAGGCTTGGTGAATTCGGCGGTGATCGTAGAAGTCGAAGTACCGTTCCAAGCCATAACAAAGATCGGCTCCCGATTCGTAGTCCTTGAGGTAGATGTCTTCGTATTTCAAGCTCCGCCACAAGCGTTCGATGA
>JANMIF010000317.1:0-6653 GCA_031375695.1 Planctomyces sp. | reverse complement strand
GCTCGCGCGTGGTGGATGACTCCGCCGAGGAAGTGATACGCCAGCTTCGACAGGCCGAGGCCGCGCTGGTCGGAGTGGTCGAGGCAAACGTTTTTGCCCGACTCGGCATCGGCCAGATGAAAATGGACGTGCAGGCCGCTGCCGGTGCGGTCGGAGAACGGCTTGGGCATGTGCGTGACGATCGCTCCGTACTTCTTGGCGATCTCGGTGCTCAACATGCGGAAGAAGGTGACTCGGTCGGCGGTGACGAGCGCGTCGGCATAGTTGAAATTGACTTCGTACTGCCCGTTCGCGTCCTCGTGATCGACTTGGTACGCGCCCCAGCCGAGCTGATTGAGCGCGGTCGTCACGTCTTGCAGATAGCCCATCGCGGCGGACATCGAGCGATAGTCGTAGCACGGCTTCGCGAGCGTATCGACTCCCACCGGATCCCAAGGGCGAATCGAACCGTCCGCGCCGCGCGTCACCAGAAAGTGTTCCGGTTCCATGCCGACGTTGAAGACAAAACCCTTCGCCTTGGCCTCGTTCAACACGCGCTGCAAGTTGGTCCGCGAGCAAAACGGATGCGGCTGATTGTCCACAAACAGATTCGACGCGAACCGAGCGGTATTCGGCATCCACGCCAGCGGCGTGCAGGTGGCGGGATCAATCCGAGCCATCACGTCATGCCCATGCGGCCCTTGCCCGATGCCCCACATCGCCGCGCCGGCGAACCCGGCTCCGACATCCAGCGCATCGTCGAGACATGACACCGGCACCATCTTCCCTTTCGCCGCTCCGTGAACGTCCACGAATTGGACGAGGATGAATTCGATCTTGTCCTGTTCGAGACGCTTACTCAGAGCATTGCGGTCGTTCATGGTTGTTCCTTGGAGTGCGGCGATGCATCCCCGCACTTCGATTGCGGCGGAGCCGCTTTTCTTATTTTGCGAGTTTCGCAAGAGATGATCCTAAATGAGGACGGCTTCGCCGCAAACTAAGGCGGGGATGCATCCCCGCACTTCATGTTACTGCCCCGGAATCCAGTTCGTTCCCGCAAGCGGTACTTTCGCCATTGCAGCTGCTTCGATGGTTAGAGCGACGAGGTCTTCGCGTTCCAGGTGATGCACGTTGGATTTGCCGCAGGCTCGCGCGAGCGTGGTCAGTTCCATCGTCAGCACTTGCAGGTAGTTTTTGAGTCGCTTGGCTCCCCATTCGGGAGTCATGCGAGCTTCGAGATCGGGAGCTTGTGTCGTGATGCCGACGGGGCAGCGACCGGTGTGACAGTGATGGCAATAGCCGGGAGCCGTGTTGAGTTTTTTGTAGTCGTCGGTCGCGTCGATCCGTTCGCCGTCGTGTGAATATGTGGAACTGTTGCAGCCGAGCGCCATGAGCACCGCTTGGCCGATCGCGACAGCGTCCGCTCCGAGTGCGAGAGCTTTGGCAACGTCAGCTCCGGAGCGGATGCCGCCGGAGATGATGAGTTGCACGGTGCCGAAGACGTCCATCTCTTCAAGCGCCTGAACGGCCAGCGGCAACGCGGCGAGTGTCGGGATGCCGGCGTGCTCGATGAAGCATTGCTGAGTAGCGGCGGTGCCTCCTTGCATGCCGTCGATGACGACGACATCGGCTCCGGCTTTGACCGCGAGCTTCACGTCTTCGCGGACGCGAGTCGCACCCATCTTCACGTAGATCGGAACTTGCCAGTCGGTGATCTCGCGGAGTTCGTTGATCTTGATCGTCAGGTCGTCCGGGCCAGTCCAGTCGGGATGTCGGCAGGCCGAGCGTTGATCGATGCCGGCCGGAAGAGTTCTCATGCCGGCGACTCGCTCGCTGACTTTCTGGCCGAGCAACATGCCGCCGCCGCCGGGCTTCGCTCCCTGGCCGATGACCAGTTCGATCGCGTTCGCTTTGCGAAGGTCGTCCGGGTTGAAGCCGTAGCGCGATGGCAAGCATTGATAAACCAGCGTCTTCGACGACTGCCGCTCTTCGGGCGTCATGCCTCCGTCACCGGTCGTGGTCGAAGTGCCGACCTCCGTCGCAGCTCGGCCCAGTGCTTCTTTCACGTTGGCCGAGAGCGCTCCGAAGCTCATGCCAGCGATCGTGACTGGGGTTTCGAGTTCAATCGGTTTCTTGGCGAACCGAGTCCCCAGCACCGTCTTCGAGACACACTTCTCGCGATAGCCTTCCAGCGGATACCGCGACGCCGACGCGGTCAGGAAGACGAGATCGTCGAACGTCGGCAGCTTCCGTTTGGCTCCGAGGCCGCGAATGTCGTACAGCCCGTGCTCGGCGGCCTGCTGGATGTAGTCCAACACGTGCCGGTCGAACGTGAAGCTTTCTTCGCGATGAATGTTGTCGGGCATGGGGAGTTTTTCGGGAGAAGTTGCCTGTTGAATACCCAGCAAGGGTGAAGCTAGCTGGAGAAAATCACCTGACCGTGAGCGTAAGAACCGACATGATCAATCCCACGAGTGTCAGCAA
The DNA here is from genome assembly GCA_031375695.1 of Planctomyces sp. GTDB lineage: Bacteria > Planctomycetota > Planctomycetia > Planctomycetales > Planctomycetaceae > SXKJ01. Next base: position 4,190 of record JANMIF010000317.1, on the reverse strand, counting down.
AGTTGAAATCCAAATGGTTGCTCGGTGTTGAATGGAATCGGCGATGAGTTTGTCCCGAGAAATCCGCCGATGAAGGCTGCTTGTCAAGAACGCAAAGAACAACCAGCCGCCAAATGCTATTGGAAGGCACGCAAAAACAATGATCATCTCGCCTTGATCGTGGAAGGAGTTTTGGGGATGGCGAACAATCCAGTACCAGACACTGAGCGTCAGCAGGATTGACGCAAGCGGCAATCCCAGTGCCCCGATGGCAACGATCAGTGGCTTTCGAAAATCGTTCGTCATAGATCACGGTGAAATTTCATCGCGGGGGGATTCTAAGCGAGTCCGGCCGTATTTCTATCGTCAGCAACGTCACGGACGGCGCAACCCCTTGGCTTGGTCAATCTGACTGACGCGGGATCACCCAACACGACTCATGCTTGGTCATCCCGATGTGCGGGTAGTAGGTCATCGCCTTCGGAGCCGCCAGCAAAATCAACGTCGTGTGTAATCCCGCCGCCTCATGCGTGCGGCGAATCAACTCGCGACCGATCCCTTGCCCTTGAAACCTCTCGTCCACGGCGAGATCGGACAGGTATGTGCAGAAACTGAAATCGGTGATTGCTCGCGACACCCCGACCAGCAATCCGTCCACGCGCGCCGTGACAATCACATCCGCCTGCCGCAACATCCCCTCAATGATCTTTCGATCCTGCACCGGCCGCCGTTCGGCCAGCGTTGAACGGACCAGCACGTCGATGAATTCCTCGACGGAAAGTTCGGGAGCCAGTTCGTAGTGAGGTTCGATCATTTGGCGCGAATGCCTTGGTCGGGAGTTTCTTCCGTGTTCGTTCCGCCTGAGCCACTGATGTTGCCGCCGTCATCAATGCCATTGGCTCCGACACTGTAAATCAACAACTCCTCGCCATCCCGTTTCAGTCGCAGCAGTTCCCCCGACTTTCCGAGCGGATCTTGTGGAAGTTCGGTGAGGATATCCGGCACAAGGTCTTCGACTTTGGCCGGCCAATCACCATGCAATCGGCGATGAAGCTGACATCCCAGCATCACCGGAACCACTGCTCGTCTCACGGACTCGCGTTGCGTGGCGACATCGGATTGCTGATAGGCCGGCAGTGTCAGTCGAGCCAAAGGGGCCGAATGAACGACTTCGTCCAAGTCAAAAGCCGGCAAACAGCGGGACGTACCAGGCGGAAGGTTGTACAAGTGGAACACTCCAACGGTCGTCGGTGCGCGATCCCGCATCGGTTTGTCGATTTCTGAAAGCTGATTTGCAAAGACATGCTGAAAGACTTTCAGGGACAGCTCCGGCTCGCCCATGACGTACAGCGCCGATGATTGAATCGAGCTCGGACCAGTTGAGCTACCTAACGTTCCAATTTCCGTCAGGTCCGTCAACGATTTGGCCTCCCTCAACGTGTTTCTCAGAACGAGGTACTCCGTTTTCATCGCGACGGAGATTGGTGGTGTCAGTTGGTCCGCTTCGTGAAGTTCTACCAAAGCTTTTCGCAACAGGTCGGGGGTCACCTTCGGGTTTGCCGCCCAACGGTTGATTCCGTCGGCAGCACTGTGATGGATGGCGATCCCGACCAATCGCTGAATCAAACATCCATTCTGCTCCACATGCCGACTGGCCCGGACCACCGCCAGCAACCAACCCCAGGCCGCATCGACATCCCCGTCATGAGCAGACCGCTCGGCTTGCAGCCGTGCCAAGCGAGCGAACTCGCGCGTCTCTTGGATCACTTCGAGAGTCGATTCGAACCGCATGTCCTTGGGTTGAATCACGACCGCTTGCGACCGCTCGGTCCCCTTCCGCCATTGAGCCAGCGCCGGCTGATTGTCCTCCAGCCACTTTCGAATCGGCTCCGAAGTTTGCGTCCAACCAAACTCAAACGCTTTTTCATCGTCCTCTGGAGAAAAACTGGTCCGCTTGCGAAACAGCGTCTGCGCTTCGCGGTAATGCGTCATCGCGTTGTCATCGGAAGCGATGACCACACTCCCAAAGGCATCGGCATCAAACGGATCGCCAATATCCGGCACGCTCCCGATACGGTAGCCGCGATACACAAACGGCGCGACGAGCAATAAACCAATCAGAGTCACCGGCAACGCCACCTTCGGATGCAACCACCACAACAACCGGCTGGGCTTCTGAGTCAACTCTTCAACGGATGGCTGCGGCGGCGAGGTCTCAACAAGATTGCGCATGGATTCATCTCGTTTGATTTGAGTAGTTACTTCAAGCTCGTCGCCGGAACCTTGCCGTTCAGATACCGCCAATTCTTCAGCCAGAAAATCAGATCGGCCATGGCTTGCTGGTCGAGGTTTTTCTCGACGCCGATCGGCATCAGCGACAGGCCGGTGTTCTTGAGTTCTTCGATGTCCGTTCGCAGCAGCGTCAGCGTTTTGCCTTCGGGTTGTCTGAGCGTGATCGACGTCGCCGTCTCGGCCGAGATCACGCCGGACTCCACCTTCCCCTCTTTGGTCACGACGGCATACGCGAAGTAGTTGGCGTCGATCGCCTTGTTCGGGTCGAGGATGTCGAGCAACAGTTGCTCCGGCTTCTTGGTGCGGGTGTCGGAGATGTCCGGGGCGACGTTGACTCCGACGTTGTCCACGCGGTGGCAGGTCGTGCAATTTTTGACGAACAGCTCGCGCCCGCGTTTCGCATCCCCCGTGAGCGACAGCGCCGGCTGATAGGCCTCCAGCACCTCCTTGCGACTCGCCGGAGCCGCCGCCGCGAGAATTGTTTTTGCCCGCTCACGCACGGTCTCATCCTTCGACTGCGTCAGTTGATTGGCTTGCACCGGCCCCAACTCGGTGGCGGCGATCTGCCCTTGCTCGATGGCCTCCAGCAACCGCAGTTGCCGATCCTTTGACGCCATCAACGCAGTGAGAATGGCTCGGCGCATCACCGGAGCTGCTTTCGGATATTGACCGATTAGATCTGGAGCAACATCAGGGTGATTGAATGACGCAAACGATTCCACCACCGCGAGTCTTATCTCTTGGCTTTTGTCATCGAAGAGCACTAACGAAATGCCCAAACAGTTCTCGAACTTCAAATACCTGAGCCAACGAATCGCAAGTAACTCTTCATTGACTGCTAATTCCTCTCGAACCAATAGTGCAACCGTTCTTACTTCAACCCGACGCAGCGAACTTCGAGCCAATTCTGGAACCGAGCGAGCTTCGTGATCTAACTTGCGTCCGCTTTGAGAGAGTCCGTCTGCAATTCCAATCAGTCCAGACATTCCGACTCCAAACGTGTTTCGCTTTTTTGCAAGCACAAGGTCGGCAAAGCGGGCGATCGACCAATTCACGTCCTCCTCACGACCCCGTTTTCCAATTTCTTTGGACAGCAGTCTGACGAACTGCCACAAGTATTCTGTCTGTAAGAGTTCGTTTTCTTCTGCTTGCCGAAGGACATCGCATAACACGGCAGCGCTTTGATCGGCAGCAACGGCAACGATCGCTTGTTGCATCCAAGGATCATTCAGGTTCTGAATTGCCATCGAAGGTAGGTAGTGAAGTACCACTTCATGTGATTGATTATGCGCGAATAGTTGCTTGGCGACGGGTATCGCCTGAATTGCCGAAAGTCGCGCACTATTTGACATTTTGGCGTCAAGACGATCGAAATAATTTGCAGCTAGCAGACTTTCTTCGCTTTCCGAAAACCGTTTCTGACCTAATGCCAGCGTTCGAAGCTTGACATCGGCGATCTCTTTACCAAATGCCGCAGTCATAATTTCGCCAATTCCAATTTGATTCATCGGGTGCTCCCGCTCCAATCTCAACACCGTTCTCGCGACCCAGTGATTCGGATGTGCCAACGACTTTGCAACATCAAGGAAACGCAGCACCGGCTTTTGCCGTTCGCCTTTTGGACGGATGCGATAGATGCGTCCCTTGTCGTTTCCGAGCCAGGTGTCGGGGCGTTTTTTGAGTTCGTCGGGAACCCATTCGGGGTGCTCGATCACGGCGCGGTACATGTACACGACGTACAACGCACCGTCCGGGCCCTTTTGCAGATCGACCGGCCGGAACCAGTCGTCCCGCGACGCGAGGAATTCTTGCGTTCCTGTAGCCCTCACGTTCCGCGTGAGGTCAGACGTGCTCGCGGTGGATGTGGGATTGTTCTGCGACGTCGATCGCGCGCTCGGCTGGTCCTCACGTGGAACGTG
>JANMIF010000076.1:0-3221 GCA_031375695.1 Planctomyces sp. | reverse complement strand
GGTGGCCGACTGCGGCTGTCACGACAATCGCATGGACAAGATCTGGTGGAACGAACTCTGGATGGGCTGGCCGATCGGTCCGCATTACGCCGAGCAATCAAACGTCACGAACGCTCACAAGCTGCAAGGCAAGCTGCTGCTGACCGTCGGCGAACTGGACCACAACGTCGATCCCGCCTCGACGATGCAAGTCGTCAACGCACTCATCAAAGCCGACAAAGATTTCGATTTCCTCATCGTCCCCGGCGGCGGCCACGGCATCGGTGAGTCGCCATACGCCGCACGTCGCCGACAAGACTTCTTCGTGCGACACCTCTGGGGAGCCGAACCCCGCCGCTAAGCTGCGTCAGACTTCGCCAGTAACTGTTGCTCGAAAGGCCGAGCGTGTTCAGGTCGCGATCGTCACCAATACATTTCAATCGAGAGTCTCGTCTGAAGGAAACAAGCCTATGTCCTGGCGATGTTCGATCATTCTGTGGCTCGCTGCGTTCGTGAGTGTTTCGCGCCAAGTCAATGCCGACGTGAAGCTGCCGCAGCTCTTCAGTGATCGCGCGGTGTTGCAGCGCGATCGGCCGTTGCCGGTGTGGGGTTGGGCGGAGCCGGATGAGAAGGTCACGGTGTCGTTGGGCACGAAGCAGGCGGAAGCGGTGACAGGCAAGGACGGGAGGTGGTCCGTCAAGTTGACCGCTCAGCCGATGTCGAAGGAGCCGCTGACGCTCAAAGTCGTCGGCAAGAATACGGTCGAAGTGAAGGATGTTTTGCTCGGCGATGTGTGGCTCTGTGGCGGGCAGTCGAACATGGAGTTTCCGTTGGGGGCTTGCGACGCGGGGGACGACATCAAGGCTGCGGACTTCCCGCTGATTCGGCAGTTCGGCGTGACACTCAACTTCGCACAGGCTCCGCAGTCAGATGTCAAAGGGCAGTGGCTGACGTGCTCTCCGCAGCAGGTGCCGGGGTTCAGCGCGGTCGGTTTTTATTTTGCTCGGAAGGTACAGCGCGAGACCGGTGTTCCGATCGGGTTGCTCCGCTCGTGCGTTGGCGGGACGAACATCGAATGTTGGATGGCACAGGAGACGTTGCTCAACACGCCGGAGTTGCAGCCGTATGCCAAACAGATGCTCGAGTCACTGACGGACTATCAAAAGGAACTGGCCGCCGCGTTGCCGGAGATCGAAGCGTGGACGGCTCGCAGTCGTGCCGCGTTGCGGACGGGCGAATTGATCCCACTTCCTCCGACGTGGCCGGAGTTTCCATTCGGCGAACGACGCTTTCGTCCGCGTTGCGTCACGCTGCACAACGGGATGATCGCGCCGCTGATCCCGACCGCATTGAAGGGAGTCCTCTGGTATCAGGGCGAGAACAACGCGGGCGGACCGTTCGAGGGAGATCAGTACCTCGCGAAGAAGCGGGCGATGATCACCGACTGGCGCAAGTGGTTCGGCGACTCCGAGCTGCCGTTCTACTTCGTGCAGCTCGCCGCGTGGCAGAAGCCGCATGACAACGCATCACAGGCGGACGGCTGGGCCTTCTTCCGAGACGCTCAACGCCGCTGCCTGACGATCCCGCACACGGGCATGGCGTCGGCACTCGATGTGGGTGATGCCGAGGACATTCATCCGAAGAACAAATTCGACGTCGGCGAGCGACTCGCTCGCTGGGCGTTGGCCAACGAGTACGGCCAGAAGCTCGAACCGAGCGGCCCGCTGTTTCGCGAATCGAAGATTGAAGGCTCAGTCGCGCGAGTCCGTTTCGATCATGTCGGCCCGGGGTTGATGATCGGACGCAAGCTCGGACGAACACCGACCGAAGAGGATCGCACCGGCAAACTGCAACGCTTCGCCATCGCCGGAGCCGACAAGCAATGGCGCTGGGCCGAGGCTCGCATCGAAGGCGATTCCGTCGTCTGCTCACACCCCGATGTCAAAGAGCCTGTCGCGATCCGCTACGCCTTCAGCATGAACCCCGCCGGAGCCAACCTCTACAATCGCGACGGCCTGCCGGCGTCGCCGTTTCGGACGGATGAGTGGTAGGCCAAGCCGGTCACTTGATCGAGACAGCGACGAGCCGCGCTAATTGAAGAATCATTCATCAAAAATCGGGGAGTGTCCCATGCGATTGATCCTGTTACTCGTTGGCTGTTTCGTTGGCCTTCAGCACTCATTTGTGACTGCGGCTGATCTCGTGATCGCGGACGGTTCGAAGTGTGAATATCAGATCGTGCTGCCGGATTCGGTGCCGAATCCATCGGTCGAACAGAGTTTGCAGCAGACTGCGCGGTTGATGCAGGTCGCGTTTCAGGCGAATGGGTTTGAAGTCCCCGTGGTCGTCGAAGCCAAGCGCAACACCACGAAGCCGGGGCTTTTTCTGGGAGACACGGCCTTCGCTCGATCGCAGAAGATCGATGTCTCGACGATCAAAGGTTGGGGCTACGTTCAAAGAGTAGTCGGCCGCGATGTCATCGTTGCGGGACGCGATCAGCCAGCGCCGGCGAAGTCGATTCAGGAACGGCGGCCAACTTGGGATCGCATCGGGACGGCGAAGGGAGTTGTCGATTTCTTGCGGCAGTTCGTCGGCACACGGTTTCTCTACCCGGATCTTGGGTCGTATCAGCCGATCACCTCGGCGGCGAAGATCGACCTGCTCAACTCGCCGGCGATTGAGTTTCTGAAGATGCCGACGATTGCTATCCCCGAAGATCTGAACGTCACCAAGACGCCGCTGCTGGAGTTCAATACGACGCATCCGGCTCGCGGCAGTTTTTATGACATCGCCAACAATCGTTTCCCGCTGATCGACTCGATCTTCGGCGGACACACCTACGAGCGGGCGATCCCGCGCGAGAAATATGCCGACTCGCATCCCGAATACTTCGCACTCATCGGCGGGCAGCGAACGGCGAAGGAGACCGGCAACGCTCAGTACTGCATCTCGAATCCCGACGTGCAGGAGCTGTTCTATCAAGACCTCATCAGCACGATCGATCGCGGGTTCGACGGCGTGGATCACGGCCAGCCCGACGGGTTCCGAGCGTGTCAGTGCGAGAGCTGCGCGAAGCTGTTTGAGACCGGCAACGACTGGGGCGAGAAGCTCTGGATCCTGCATCGCAAGCTGGCCGAGCGAGTCGAGCAAGCACGGCCCGGCAAGCAAGTCACGATGATGTCATACATCCAAACCGAGAACCCGCCGAAGTCATTCCAAAAGTTTCCGTCGAACACCCGCAT
>JANMIF010000055.1:0-9681 GCA_031375695.1 Planctomyces sp. | reverse complement strand
TCAAAAAAAGAGACGTCACTTCAATCCTGAAACCAACGTCTGCAACAGCTTGAGCATCTTCTTATTGATGCAGTAGCAAACTTTAGGCCCGTCGATGTCTCCCTGGACCAACCCCGACTGTTTCAGGATTTTGAGATGTTGCGACACCGTGGACTGAGCCAGCGGCAGTTCTCCCACGATCTCGCCACACACACACGACGCCCGCTCAATCAGCATCCGCACGATCGTCACGCGAGCCGGGTGAGCCAGTGCCTTGGCAAGCCGCGCCAGCAACTCGCCCTCGCTGACGCCCTCGACATTGACCGGCGTCTCATCACAACATCTCACTTTGGATTTTCGGGCACTCATCGTTTACCTTTATCGTTGATCGACGATTTACGGTAGCGTGCCGTAAGAAATGCGTCAATCACGGCCCGCCCCTCCGGCAACTCATTGGTTCTTGTCCTTGGTCACAGAGTGACCGCCGAAGGTCGCCGTGGGTTTCCACCCACGGTCGGCCATCCCGCCAAACCATCTCGTCGCGGAGCGACGATGAAACAATCGCCACACCATCGGCCGCCCAAGGGATGTGTGTCGTCGTCTCCACACATTTCCTCGTCGCTCCGCGACGAACGATTCACGCGTCATCGTTCCGCGGCGGCGGATGGGTGGAAACCTACGGCGACAGATGTGCCGACGGATCGCAGTGCGCTAGCGCAACGCGGCTGAATTATCAATTCGAGTGCCGGATCATGAACTCAGATGCACCAATTGGCTTCTTCATCAACTGGACCGTGTATTGCCCTCATCTTCAAGGCGGCGAACGTGGGTGGCGACGGCGCGGACACGGCCACCGGCATCCGCGACTTGAGCAGTGGCATCGCACACGCTTGAATCACGCAGTTGCATGGCGGTTAGGCGACTTGTTCGTCAGGCAGTCATGACTTCAAGTTCGGATAACAAAGAGTGTTCCCAAAGAGGCCATTTCCATGCGATATGTTCTGTTGAGCTTTCTGCTGATTCTGCAATGCGGATGGCTGACGACTACGGTGCAGGCGCACTTCTTGTTCATCCAAGTCGGCCCTCATGCCGAAGCGGGCCGCAGCGTTGAAGTGTTTTTCAGCGAACGGGCGACGGCGGGCGATCCGAAGTTCGTGGCCAAGGTCGCGCACACCGAACTGTGGTTGCAGGATGAGCCGGGGAAGTTCACGCCGTTGACGTTGAATCGCGGGACCGATCGTCTGCGAGCGTTTCTGCCGTCAGGCAAGTCGGTGTCCGTGGTTGGACGTTGCGAGTACGGAGTTCTCAAGCGGGACAAATCGTTCTTGTTGCGGTACTACCCGAAGGCCGTTTCAGGGAATCCCGATGAAGTCGCGAAGCTCGGCCGCCACGAACAGATTCCATTGGAGATCATGCCGACGTTTGCTAAGGACTCAATTACGCTCACTGTCTTACGGAACGGCCAACCGCTACCGAACGCAATCCTGACAACGATTGATTCCGATCTCAGCAATGAAGAACTCAAGGCCGACGCTGCCGGTCGAGCGACTTGGAAGCTGACCAAACCGGGACAGTACGCCGTTTATGTCAAGCACGTCGTGCCGGAGTCGGGGACGAAGAACGATCAGACATTCGACGAGATTCGCGAGTTCGCCACGTTGGCCTTCGACTGGCCGCTCGACAATTCCCAAGTCGATGCCGACGCGGTGGCGATGTTTGAGCGAGCGATCGCGGCCCGCGTGAAATGGGCCGGCTTTAAGGGCTTTACGGCGAGCGTGTCGGTCTATCTCGACGGCCGCCGGTCGGAAGGGGCGATCACAGTGAAGCCGGACGGCGATGTGTCGTTCGATAGCGAACCGAAGTTCGAAGACGAGGCGGCTCGCGACTGGGTCCGCGAGCAATTGCACTCAATGGTCATCCACCGAGTTCCTGCTTCGGGCATCGAATCGAAACCGCTACTGAGCTTCGCCGATCAAGACGAATCGCATCCACTCGGCCGGTTGCTGACCTTTCACGGCGGCCGGTTTGCGTCGACGTATCGCATCCGTGACGACGAAATCATCGTCGTCAATCGTGCTCTCGGTCGCGAAAACATGTCGCTGCAAATGCTCGAAAGCGAACGCAACACCGAGAATCAAGTCCTGCCGCGCGCTTACCAAGTCCAATACCGAGACGCCCAAACCGGCGCGATCACTCGCGTCGAAACCGTCCGCAACCACTGGCAGCGACTTGGCAAACTTGACCTGCCGGAAAGCCTCACGCAGACCGTGTCCTCTGGCGGTGGAATCAGCACGCGCTCACTGAAACTGCAAGCGCTCAAGTTGTCTGAGTGAACTCAATTCGCCGGCGATTGCGTGCTGAGGTTCATCAGCATTCGGCCAAATTCACGAGCACTCCACATCGATCGGCCAACGCCCCAGCCTCGGTCGATGATGTTCGGGTCGATGTCGGCGAAGAAAAAGTCTTCCTGATGCCGCCGACTGCGAACGACGATCTCGCCATGCGGGTCCACGATGTAGCTGTCGCCATAGCCGACGCCTTCGTATTTCGTGATGCACTCTTCCTTGCCGAGCGACACGTTGTTGCCGCGCACGAAGTAAATGCTGTTCTCAACTGCGCGGGCGATGTGGTCGGCTCGAACCTTCATGAAGTGGCCGATCAGCCCTTCTTTCGTGATGTTGTTGAAGTGCGGCGAGAAGACCACGCGAGCTCCCTTCAACGCCAGCAGCCGAGCCGGTTCGATGTACCCGCCGTCCGAACAAATCACGACCCCGAACGTCAGCCCTTTGTGCGTGAAGACGGGGAACTCGCGGCCTTGCTTGTGAAACTTCATGTACGCCGAGCACTTGCTGTACGTACCCAGCAAATGCCCTTTGTGAATCACCGCCGCGGTGTTGAACAGGTCTGCTCCGCGCAGTTCGTTGAACCCCACAATGAACGCCGCCTCAAACCCACTCGTGTCGTGCAGCAACTTCATCATCTGAGCCGAATCGACCGCGAACGCTCCGTCGCGAGCCAACTTGTCGTCGTCGGGATACCCGGTCAGAAAACACTCTGGGAAGCAGACAATGTCCACTCGGTCTCGATCCATCCGCTCCAAACCTTGTACGACCTTCTTGAGATTTCCCTCGAAGTCCGCAAGCTGCGAATCCAATTGACAGTGTCCGATACGCATGACGAAGTCTCCCGAACGCGAACGGCAGGATTTTTTGGTAACGTAGCCGTCATTGTTCCGCGTGACGAGCCGAATGCTTGTCTGTAGTGGTTTTGCCAATCGATATGCCTCCACGCGGAGGTTATTCGACTTCCAGCACAGCAAACGTATCCGAGGAATCCAAGCTGTCAGCACCTTCAACCCAAAACGGAACAACATGCCGTCCTGCGGTCACGTCGTGAATCACCGTCAGAGTGATATTCAGTGACGCTTCAGACTGCGCCGGTACGCCGAGTTTCCACTGGCCGTCGGCAACGATGCCTGATCGGGCAGATCGGATGACGTAGCTGATTGCTTCGTTCGAAGGATTGCTCGCTACGATTCGCACCTTGACGGGGTGGTTCTGTCTGACTGAAGAAATCAGCGGCTCGATGCGGACGCGTTGCGGATCCCAGTCGATGCGGTGATCACCGCTGGGGCTGATTTGATCGGCGAGAGTCGCCGCTTTGGTTGCGAAGTCGTGTCGCCGTCGAAAATCTTCGGGATGAAATTCAAACGCACCGCCGTGCTCGGCCAGAATCCATTGCGGTCGCATCGCCAGAATCTTTTCCACGCTCTGAACGTAGCCGAATGGCAGACCTCGATTGCGTCCCGACCAGCCGCCGCTGCCGCTGTACTGTTCGTGGTGATAAAAATTGTCGCCGGTGAACAGGCAATGTTGGCCATCAACCGTGACTTCAACGCCGATCCCGAACATCGTTTGACCTGGCAAGTGATGAATCTTCAATTCGTATTCGTGCCAGCGAACGACATCACCGTCCTTCAGCCGTCGGTCCACCTTCACAACGCGCGGATCGACATACGGTGCCAGAAACCTGTGTGGGTCATCAACAACCTCCGCGATCCGGTCCAGCGTCCATACTTGAAATGACTCGCGGTGTGGAAGCGTGAAGAGGCCGGTGTAATGGTCGTTGTGAGCGTGACTGATCATCACCACTTCGACCGGACCGCATCCATGATCTCGCTTCAGTTCGTTCACGCGATCCACGACATCCTGGCTATAGGCATCCATCAACAACACCGGCCCGTCGCGAGACGTCAATGCGTAAACGTTCCCGGTCAGAAACAGATGCAGAGACAGCTTCGTCCACGGCAGCGGATTCCCCTGAGCGTTCGCCGTGCCGACTTGCTCCGGAGCCAAGTAACGATACTCCGGCAGCGGTGCCAGACTCTTGGTGTAAGCGTCGTAATTCTTCGCCGCACCTAGCTGCTGCACATTCTCAGCTGTCTCAAGCAACGCCGCCGTCACGGCCTCGCCACGAATCGGCTCCGCATGTTCAGGTAAAAGTAGGGTCGGTTTCGCCGCTGCGAGCGTGCGCAGCGACAACGTGGCGGCCACTGCTCCTTCATCCTTTTGATGATGCCATTCTAGCGTATACGGCGACCACATCGTCCCGGGCCGAGCAATCGCATCGCCACAAAAGCAAACCCGTTCCGTGGCTTGAGCTTCCGGCTCGCCCGCCCGACGCGCCAAGTAGGCAGTGTGATCTTTCGAGTGCCCCGGTGTCGCCATCGCCCGAACTGTCCAACCGCGCCAGTTCCATTCGGCCCCATCGGCGATGTCACACATCACCCCCGCGACTCCGACCGGATGCACGAGATAAGTCCAGTCGCCCCAAAACCGCTCATGCAGAGCCGGAAAGCGTCCCACTGGTACTCGGGGCATCGACTTCTCCCAGTAGGCCGCGACTCCTTCCCGCGACAGATACGCCTCTGAAATTCTCGGTGCTCGCACCAGAGCTTTAGCCCGAACGAACTCTGCCGCGTTCCAACTACTATCCCGATGATGATGCGTTAACAGCACCAACTCACATTGCCTCACGTTCGGTGGCAATGTGCTGGGAGTGACGCGAACCGGCGCACCGATCAACGCACAATATTCCTCTGCGACAAGTGCATATCCCCGCGGCATCGATTCTGTACGCCACACACCACTGACAACTTCTGTCCAGCGCACGGCCACGCCAACGTCATCGGCAGCAACCGAACCGGGCGAAAAGGGGATTCCCATGACGGACCATAAGGCCAACCAGCACACCGCAGTGGAGTCTCTTCGCATTAGAGAACCTGTCCAGGAACAAGACCGTGATTTATCTGAAATCAGCCGGAACTCGCTCGTGCCCTGTTTTTTGAGCAAACGAGGCTAACGCCGTGCGGCTGATGGATAATCCGTGCTATTGCGTCCGGTTCGTACGGCTCCATTGTATCGGATATTGAATCGTTGCCAGAACCTTTGGCCAATTTCACGCATCAGCGGCGAATTGTTTCCCGACGCGAGGCGCGGAAATTCGTCTGGACACAAAACGAACTTGCGGGCTGTAATCCCAGCTTGAATGGAGCGTCGGAAGGGCGCTGGACGATATTCCGTTTGCGGTGGAAATTGAAACGTTCTGCCCTGCGGCAAGAGACATCAAGACGCGTTTCAATCTTGGCCGTGGGACGAAAACTCCAAGGATGGACAGTCGTGGATCAATTGGCTCGATTGCTGCCGTATGTTTGGCGATACCGGACGAAGGTGTTGTGGTCGATCGTGTTCGCGATTCTGGTGGCGGGATTGTGGGCGGCGACGCTCTCACTGACCTTTCTCGTCGTCAAGGTGATGCTGCCAGGACAGAGCCTGGAAAAATATGTCGCCACGGAAATTCAGACGGCGGAATCGGAAATCGCTCGGCATGAAAATGCTTTAGACGAATTGGAGCGAAAACTCTCCGAAACGCCACAGGACAGCCGGAAGTCACTGTTGAGGCGGCAAGATCGTGTGAGAGGTGATATCAGTTTGGTGTCGCGGCGCATGGTCACGTTTCTGTGGATCCAGCGGCATGTGATGATTTGGGTTCCGGCTGATCCGTTTCACTCGTATTCGGTCGTGCTGGGACTGCTGTTGCTGGCCACGGCCTTGAAAGGGATCTTCTCATTCGTACAAGACATGCTGGTCGGCAGTGTGGTGGAATTGGCGTCGCTCAGCCTGCGGAAAGATTGTTTTCGACACGCCTTAAAGCTGGATTTTCAGACGCTGTCGCTGCGCGGCTCGGCCGATGTGATGTCACGATTCACGAATGATTTGGCGATCGTGAGCGACGGATTGAGCCTAATGGCGGGGAAGATCGTCCGCGAACCGCTGAAGGCTCTGGCCTGTGTGATCGCGGCGTTGTACGTCAGTTGGCAGTTGACGTTGTTGTCGATGGTTTTTGTGCCGCTTATGGTGGCGGTGTTTCATCGTTATGGAAAACTCTTGAAACGCGCCAGTCATCAGATGATGGAGCGGATGTCGCGGATTTACAAATCGTTGGAAGAAACGTTATCTGGGCTGAAGGTCGTGATTGCGTACAACGGCCAGCGACGGCATCGCCAGCGGTTTCATTTGGAAAGCAAAGAGTATTATCGGCGAGCGATGAAGGTCACGCAGATCGACGCCCTGACTGGTCCAACAACGGAATTGTTCGGGACTTTGGCTGTTTGCCTGTCTCTGTTGCCCGGCGCGTTTTTGGTCTTACGGCACGAGGATTCGATTTGGGGCATCAAGCTCGCCAGCGAGCCGTTGGAAATCGGGCAATTAACCGTGCTGTACGCATTTCTGGCGGGAGTCTTGGACCCGGTGCGGAAGTTGACGGCGGTTTACACTAAGTTGAAACGATCGTTCGCTGCGACTGAACGGATCTTTGAATTGCTTGACTGGCAGCCGTTGTTGCGTCAGATCGACAATCCGGTCCCGTTGCCTCGGCATCGGCAAGCAATTCAGTTCAAGAAAGTCAGTTTCAAGTATGCGACGCTGGATCGTATTGGCGATCGGCCCGCCGCTCTGACCGACGTCACCTTACGGGTGGCGGCGGGGGAGGTGGTCGTAATTGTCGGAGAAAATGGGAGCGGCAAAAGCACGTTGGTTAATTTGCTACCGCGCTACTGCGATCCGGACCTCGGTAGTGTCTTGATCGACGGCATTGACATTCGCAACGTGCGGTTGCGTGAACTGCGTAGCCAGATCGGCATCGTGACTCAGGAAACGTTTTTGTTTGACGACACGATCTATGAAAACATCCGCTACGGAAAACCAGACGCCACGCCGGAGGAAATCCACGCTGCTGCTGTGAAGGCGCATGTCCCGCAACTGTTTGATCAACTCCCAGAAGGTTTCGCGACCCGCGTTGGCTCGCGTGGCAATCAGCTTTCTGGCGGTCAGCGGCAGCGCGTCGCACTGGCTCGCGCGTTATTAAGCGACCCGTCCATTTTGCTGCTCGACGAAGCCACTTCGGCCGTCGATGCACAAAGCGAATTCATGATTCACGAGTGTCTGGGTGAATTCGTCAAAGGCCGCACGGTGTTTTTGATCACGCATTCCGTCACTCCCCAGATTCTGAAGTTCGCCACACGGATCGTGATCATGGAACAAGGCCAACTTCTGGCTGCCGGTCCACACGACGAATTGCTGCGAACGTGCCCGGACTATCATCGCCTGTACCGCGCGCAGACGGCTCAGAATGCGGACTACTCGACCGATTGGCGAATTGATGCCCCAGAAAATGAGCAGGCGTCCGCCCCATCAACACAGGTGATCGAACCGCCGCATTTGTTGAGGTTCCCGCCCAACCAGTACGCGACACCTGAAGACCAACTCAGCGACGACTACCGAGCCATTCAATAAGGCGAACGGCAGGGTTTGTCTTACCTCGTGGGACAAGAACGATAGTGTGCTTTGGGCTCACTGAGTGAACGGCTGGAAGATTATCCAGCGGCACAGCGTCGCCTGTCGTTGCCTGACACGCTCTCGAATACAGGTCTGCAATTGGCTTGTCGTTTTCTAGTCGCAGCAGCATTCCTTTGGGCCATCGTGAAAGTACAATGCCTGAGATTAGCCGGGTGATTGGTGCCACCGATGAGAAGCAATTCGGAGTTTCGCTCGATCCGTAGACGCTGCAACTCAGCAAGGACTCGGGCATCCGTGTTCGCCCCGAACATATTCATCAGTCGCTGCGCGAGCTGGCCGGTATCGCGGACCATCCGCTGAGCAAGAAATTCCCGCTCGGCGTGGCCGACAAGGAAAAACTCATCGGCTTCTGGGGATAGCAGCCTGTTGAAAAACGTGCGGCAGGTTTTCAACCTGCCTGAAAACTTCGGCAATCGAGCAGGATGAAATCCTGCTCCACGAGTTTTTCAACAGGCTGATAGATCCTGTTGTGAGCCAGGACATTCGGGACTTCTCAGCCCGAGTTCTCGCCACCGACGGCATGAAACGCTACATGCGACGAACCGTCCAAGTCTTCGCGTCGTCCGAGCGTCTGCAACCAAGGCTCGTTCATCGCTGATCCATTGCGTTGTGCGGTCGATGACTTACGCCGCCGCGTTGCACACGGTTGCCAGATATCAGATGTTGATCGGTTTCGTTCATGCCAGCTCAGGGCAGGGCAGGGGGGCGAATTCGGTCGACCACCTTCCGCTGCCGACGGACCATCCGCATTTGGGGAGCTGGGCAGCGCTCGACAAGCACCGCTTGAGGGAGCGGATCGACGTGATCGGCACGATCGGGCTGGGCGATGCCGAGAACCGCTCGAAGGTATTTCCGATTTCCTGGGCCGCGTCTACGAAGACTTCCTCACACTGTTCGCCAGTGCTGAGGGGAAGAACGGCGGGCAGTTCTACACGCCGCGCTGCGTGGTTCGCGTGCTGGTCGCGAGGCTCGCGCCGAACAAGGGGCGTGTCTACGATCCGTGCTGCGGCTCGGCCGTCGTCCTTCCCGAGAGCTCCGGTTGTGAAGCGTCGACCGTGCTTGGCTATATTGGTTGTGATGAGCGACGTCACGCAAATCCTGAATGCCATCGAACTGGGAGACCCGCTCGCGGCTGAGCAGTTGCTGCCGTTGGTCTACGACGAACTGCGTCGGCTGGCAAAGTCGAAGTTAGCTTGCGAGAAGCCCGGCCACACGTTGCAGGCGACGGCATTGGTTCACGAGGCGTATCTGCGACTGGTCGGCAATGCTCAAGCCGGGCGAGCTTGGGACGGACGCGGGCATTTCTTCGCGGCGGCGGCGGAAGGGATGCGGCGTATTCTGGTGGAAAATGCTCGTCGGAAGCATCGGTTGCGGCATGGTGGCGACTTGGAACGGGTTGATTTGGACGACGAACTCGCCATCGAAGCCCCGGAGCCGCGTGAAGACCTGTTGGCCTTGGATGTCGCGTTGGACAAGCTCAAACAGGTCGATAGAACGGCGGCCGACTTGGTCCAGTTGCGGTATTTCGCCGGGCTGACGTTGGCCGGAGCGGCGGAGATGCTCGACATCTCAACGCGATCCGCCGACCGCATCTGGGCGTATTCCAAAGCTTGGCTGCACCGCGAAATGACGTGAACTGTAGCCGCGTTCTCCCGAGCTTGTTGAATTTCTCGTTGTGAAAGTTTTGATATTTTTTTGATCCGCTTCCGATTTTCGCGCGAACGTCGTCCGCTTGGTGCGGGTTCCTTGGGTGAGCAGTTTGGTGGACGAGTTCGTGGTGGGCAAG
>JANMIF010000595.1:0-12985 GCA_031375695.1 Planctomyces sp. | reverse complement strand
CTCCTTGCCCACCACGAACTCGTCCACCAAACTGCTCACCCAAGGAACCCGCACCAAGCGGACGACGTTCGCGCGAAAATCGGAAGCGGATCAAAAAAATATCAAAACTTTCACAACGAGAAATTCAACAAGCTCTGGCGATCGCGGCTACGGTTCGATGATTCATCCAGTCCAGTGATTTTGTGCGTGACGGCGAAGCGTGTCCAACGCCGGCTTGGGCTGGCCGCGGTCGTCGAGCAGTCCGGCGTTCGGAAAACTGTGCGGGTTGGCATCGGATAGATGAGTCCAAAAGATGCCGGTCACCGCCTGCTTGGCCACGAGCAACGGTAGATACATGTCGATCCACTCTGCCTGAGCTTCCGGACTCCAGGCCGATTTCCAGCCGTTGCTTTCGAGTTCGATTTCCGGATTGGAACGCGGATCAAGTGTCGCCGCAGATGGAAACGCCAACGTCACATGCAGCGGAATTTCGAGCGTGCTCCAGTTGTCGATCATCCGCGAGAAGTCGAGCAAGTCACGCGAAGCGGAACCACGCTCGCGGTAGCCCACGGCGATTTCCAGATTCACGCCGCTCAGCCCGACGCCGCACCGCAGCAGCGCGTCGACAAACTGGACCGGGGTCAGCCGGTGTTTCCCTTGAGCTTGATACGTTCCCCAAGGCTGTTCGATGCCGATCAGAAATTGCGATTCTTCATCGACACGGCGAGCGACCTCAAGCGTACGAGCCACGAGCGTCAGGCAGTTTTCTTCCGACAGATTCAGCACGCCGCCAGTGTTCGCGCGAGCCGACACTTCCCACAGCCGGATCTTCCCGACATATCGCGAGATCGCGGTCTCGACAAAGTCACACAGAAAGCTTTGCAAGTTGTAGAAGTCGTGACCCCACTGATCCAACCAGGACGGAAGCCCGCGAGGCGACAGGTCCAACAATGGGCCGCCACGCACTACGAGCTTTTGTTGCTGACACCATTCGACCTGTTGATCGAGCCAGTCCCAATTGTATTCCCCTTCCTGGGATTCGATCAGCCGCCATTCAATGGGGATCGCGGCTCCATTGAACGCTCCCGAAAGCAGCGAATTCCAACTTTCGTTCGGCATCGCTTGACCCAAGTTGCAACCAAGCGACACCGGCCATTGAGCCGAGCGTTTGAGTCGAATGGCCAATCGCTGCTCGATGTAGCCTTTGGTCAGAATTTCGGCCGCTTGACAGGCTTTAGTGATCGCTTGCGTGGCCAATTCGCTGGCGGCGACGAGATCAGATTTCTGTCCGACAGACTTTGCGAACAGAGCATGTGCCTCGCGATGAATCGGCGCAAACGTCGGCGGAACCTGCATTCCTAGCTGTTCCCAGGCCGCAACTTGATTGCGGATCTGGCAAATTTTCCCGCGAGCCAACTCCACCGCCAGAACGTATGTCACATCTTGTTCACGCAAGCTGGAAGTCGTCAGCACCGGTCGTCCGAAACCGGGGACGGGCCAAGCGATGTTGAACTTGCTGCTGTCCGACGCGGGACGCCGACAGGCCACCACGTTCCCTTCGATCTCGACTCGTGACGGAAACACACGACCGTCGAGCCCAGTCGTGTAAGCGTTCTGGGCTTCAGGCCATTCCGACATCAAGCTGTCGGGATGCACCAGGAATTTCATGACACCCACAAGAATCCTCGCCCCACAACGCGCGAGCTGGCGCTAGTTTCAAACGCGGAATTGGCACCGATCACTGCCGACAAACGGTGGAGTCTATTGCTGCCCAAAGGCATCTTCAAGCAGCTAATCCGACGTGCTCCGCCGACCCGGCCGATAGCCTGAACCCGGTCCGTGACGCGACTGCTTCTTGCTTGATTTCTGCTTCGGTTCATCTCCGCCGGGGATCGTGTGAACGTACTCTCCGCGAACCAGCTTATTGGCGTCGCGACGGCGTTGCTCAAGGGCCTCGCGTGGCGGTTTATCCGGGATCAGACTGTCGCAGCCGGGACCGATCAAATCTTGGCGGCCTGCCTGTTCGAGGGCTTTGCGAACCTCGAAGTAGTTCTCCGGCTTGAAGAACTGCATCAGCGCCCGTTGCAGCTTTCGATCGCGCAGGTGCTGAGCGACATACACCGGTTTCTTCGTGAACGGGTCAATCCCGGTGTAATACATTGCCGTCGCCACATCGAACGGAGCCGGGATGAAATCCTGCACCTGATCCGGACGGTAGCCGTTCCGTTTCAGGAACACGGCCAAGTCGATCATCGCGTGCAAATCGCTGCCGGGATGACTTGCGATGTAATACGGAATGATGTACTGCTTCTTCCCCGCTTTGGCAGATTCCCGCTCGAAGACTTCCGCAAACTGATCGAAGTCATCACTGGCCGGCTTGCGCATCAAGTTAAGCACTCCGGTATCGGAATGTTCCGGCGCAACCTTCAAATGTCCGCCAACATGATGCCGCACGAGTTCTCGCATGTATTCCGGCGAACGCCGCGCGAGGTCCATGCGAATGCCGCTGGCGACTAGCACTTTCTTGATCCCCGGAAGCTCACGAGCCTCGCGCATCAGTTTGACCAGTGGGCCGTGATCGGTGCCGAGCAGCTTGCAGATCGTCGGATGCACGCACGATTGCCGCCGGCAGACCGCTTCGACTTCCGGCCGGCTGCATCGCATCTCGTACATATTCGCCGTCGGACCGCCGATGTCGCTGATGACTCCTTTGAACTGCGGGTCGCGAGTCATCGTCTGAATCTCGCCGATGACCGATTCGTGGCTGCGCGACTGAATTATCCGCCCCTGGTGAGTCGTAATCGAACAAAACGTGCAACCGCCGAAGCAGCCGCGCATGATCGTCACCGAATCTTTGATCATCTCGAACGCGGGAATCTTCTCGCGGTAGTTCGGATGCGGACGCCGCGTGTACGGCAAGTCATAGATCACGTCCATTGCTCGCTGCGAAATCGGAAATCGAGGCGGTGTGCAAATCACCGCTTGCCGATCGTGAAACTGAATTAATCCGCGCGCGTTGTACGGATTCGTTTCGTTGTGAATCAGCTTGGTTGCTTCCGCAAACGTCGGCTTGTCGGCGCAGACCGCTTCGTAGCTGGGAAGCGTCAGAAAGTCATCCGCAGTGAAAACTCCGCGCTCTTCGCTCCTCTGTGGTGATTGAAGAGGCTTCGGTTCACCGCGGAGAAGCGAAGAGCGCAGAGGGCTTTCAACCAACTCTGCCGACTCGCGCGCTCCCAACACATACGCCACACCGCGCATGTCGCGCAAATCGCGGACCGTTTGGCCGGCATCGAATCGTCTCGCGATTTCCAGAATCGATTCTTCACCCATGCCGAAGACAACCAGATCGGCTTTCGCATCGAGCAGGATTGAACGGCGAACTTTGTCGCTCCAATAGTCGTAATGCGCCAGTCGCCGCAGCGACGCCTCAACCCCGCCCGCGATCACTGGCACGCCGGGAAACGCTTCTCTCGCTCGTTGACAATACCCCAGAGTCGCTCGATCGGGGCGCAGACCAATTCGGCCGCCGGGGGAATACGCATCGTCGTTGCGCACCTTGCGATTGGCCGTGTAGTGATTGATCATCGAATCCATGTTTCCCGCGCTGATCGCGAAAAACAACCGAGGCTTGCCGAACTCACGCCACGGTTCGCACGATTGCCAATCGGGCTGACTGACGAGGCCGACTCGAAACCCCGCCGCTTCCAACACGCGACCGAGAATCGCCATCGCAAAACTCGGATGATCGATGTACGCGTCGCCGGTCACGAACACGATATCCAGCTCGTTCCAGCCTCGCTCGCGCGCCTCTTTCATTGACATCGGCAACGGCCGGCGCTGACGCAAGGGATCGGCCAAAGTTGGCAAACTCGCCAACGGGTCGGCCGGATCGGGAGTCTCAACAATCGGTAGTTCCAATTTCCACGTCATTGTCGGTGGAGTGTATCGTGGCCACATTTGAGAAGCGCTGCCGTACATAGTCCGTGTTGTTTTATTCCGGTTTTCTAAGCCGGGCGCTGTCTCGTTTGATCGGTTTGAAAAGCCGGTCTACGAAGGTGTTTTTGGACGGATTCTCAGCTCGACTTTTGCCATGTTTCCAATATTCACAATATGTGAAATGTGCGGTGTTTTCGTGGTGATTGAGTTTTTGAACCCCCCGCTAAAAGTGCGGTCGTGCAAAAACTCGATTGTGAAGTTGGGAAAACAGGCGAATTAGGGTCGTCAGCGCCGAAGTCGATGGCAAAAGTCGAGCTCAGCACCGGAAGTCTTGGGATCGCTACACGTCCGGGGACTAACTGACACACGGAGAAACACGCCTCATTTTGCGAAGTCAAAGCGAATTCGGTGTGATTTCGTCAGCAACTCGACAATGCCGTCGGCCGGTCGGGGGTCGAGGCTGAAGTTGGTTTGATTCACGCCACCAACATCGAGCAGAAAATCCTTACCAGTTCGTTTGTCGATGGCGTGCAGGACGCCATCGGGAACATCAGCAGAATCTGCGCTCGGGCGTTTATATGACAGCATCAGGAACGGAAGATCGGCGGGCAAATCGACCGAGATCGGCAGATTGACCGCCGGGATCGTCCACTGCTTCATAAGCGACTCGCGATCGAAACTGTGCAACCAACCGTTGACCAACAATTTGTGATAGCCGCCGCGGTCTTGATTCGTGTTCAGCCAAGCGGCGTCCGTAATCGGGCCAGAGAGAATCAGGAACCGCCGCTGGGCATCGCCAATGACGTGCAAATGAGTCAGCGTTTTGGGAACTTCAATCTGGTGCCGGGCTAGTTCGCGACCATCGGCCAAATCCAAAATACGCAACGTCCCTGACGGTTCGAGGACTCCGAGACGATCGTGATCAAACCGGAGCGGGACCGCACCGCGCGGTGACTCAAGACGCCACACAACCGCGCCCGTCGTCAGATCATCCAGCACGAGCGTCGTCGCGCGAACAGTCGCGACGGTGGATGCCGAATCGACGGATCGAAGACGCAATCGGCCGAGCGTCAGTAATTGCGTCCCTTCGGACACATCATTGGATCGCCAAGAAACCGGCCGTCCATCAAGAGTTCGCAAAGTTTCAATGGCGGATGAATCGGGATGTTCGATCAACACCACTTCGCGATCGGCTGAGACTGCGGTTCTTGGTCTCAGGCCATGACGCTGCCACAACCGCAAGCCGCTCGCTGGATCAATCGCCGTCAGCGATTCGCGACTGCGATACAAAATCATTCCCGGACCCACATGCAGCACGACTAACACCGGCTGTTCATGTTGATCCAGCGGCGAATACTCATCCACCGTGAAGCCCAGTCGAGCGAGTCGCAACTCCGTCCCGAAACGGTCGGCCTCCAAATTTACCGGCAGCGACCAGAGGACTCGCGCGTTCGCCTCGCCCCGGTCGTCGAGCGGTTGTATTCCGAACAGTTCGGCTCCGATTTGCAGGACGAGCAGCGGGCCAACTCCCCAGGCTTTGTGCATGTAACTGTCGTGTCGCCATCCCGACCGAGACACCGGCAGCGGCAAGTCCCAAACACCGCGCTGCCGCCCACCGTGAAAGCGAACTTTGCGACCCTGCGACTCAACCGCCACCGACATCCGCCGCCAACTCGGATCGGAACTCTCGACCGTGACGTAGCGGCAATAGATATCGTCGTGCAACTCCTCGGTGCGTGAGATGTCGGGAGTCACCACCGGCCACGGTTCGTGTGAGCCTTTTGCCAACATCCGGCCAACCGAAGAATCCGCCGGAACGTCAGCCAACCAATCAGCGACCGCGCGGCCTTCCGCCAACTTCACATCCGCAAAGTGATCTCGCAATTGGCGGTAAGCGTCAGCCGCCTCAAGCGGTTCGCTCCGAAATTCGTGAAGCAACGCCAAGCGATACCACGCTTCCGCCGCCGTCGCGCGATCGTGGTTTGCAGCCAGACGACCCACCACGTCACCCGAAGCGTCAGCGAGGTCACGCAGCGACAACGCCGTCTTCACGAATCCAATCCCTCGCCCTGAACGGCCGGATGACTGCAATCGAATCTGCTGACCCAACGGCAACGATCCCAATTGCTCGCCGAAGTGTACCAGCGCAAATGGATCGGGACTGTCGTCTGCTTGCTGTTTTCGTTCGGCCAACAGCGACAGCAGTTGCGGTTTCGCTTTCGTCCTCGCCTCGTCCAGCAAGTCGGCGATCAGACCTTGTTGCCAACGATCGCGGCGAACCGTGCGCCGAGATGGCCGAACCGCTCGATCGTTCGTCGGAGCAGACGACACACTCACCTGATTCGAGAGCGAGACCGACGTGTCTCTCGGCGGCCGATCGTCGGCGATCTCGACATCCACGGCGCTCGGCAAGTCGAATTGTTCCAAGACCACACGCAATGCCAGCGCGAACTCGGATTGTCGTCTAGCCGCCGCGATCAAGGCCTGACCCGCTCCCATTTTTTCGTTCGCATTGCGCGACAACGACATCAATTCTTTCTCGACCGCCTCCGGATCAACCTCACCATCCGACAAGCCGCGTAGCAACGCGAATCGCAACGCGCGACCAGCGACTTCGGACAGCGCCACATCGCCCGTGTGAGATCGGAGTTGTTGCACTGCCGGCTCAAAACGTCCGGTCTGCAATTCCAGCCAAGCCGGCTCCAGCCGTGTGGCCAAGTCCTTGTTATCCCGTTCTGGCGCTTCCGCGATCGCGCTTCGGCGAATGGCCAGCGGCTCCCAAACTTGAATCGACTCGGACGAGACGGAGACCCAGCGATCACCAGCCAACACCGCGCGCCCCGATCGAGACGGCCCCATGATCGACAAGCTGGTCAAAGGAGGCAACCCGCGTGTGATTCGCATCTCAGAATTCGATAGATCAATCGCAGCCCAAGTCCCGTCGCGCATCGGGTAGACGTAACGCGAACCGATCCAAGTCCCAGCTGCCGCCGGCGCCGACAACGCCCTGCGGCCGATGATCTTCCCTGACAGCGGATCAAGCTGAGTTACCTCATCCCGCTCAAACACCAACACTGGCGAGTGGCCCTGTTGCGCGGCCAGAATCGGTTCCTCAAAGTTCGTCCGCCAAATAACTCGCCCAGTCCGTGATTCAATCCCGCGCACCGACCGCGACTCCGGCGCAACAAGCACCACCACTGATTCTGTCTTCTGACCCCCGGCCTCTGGCCCCTGATCTCTGACCTCTGAAACAAATCCCTCGCGCCACGATTCCCACCAACGTTCTGGCGGCAACCGATCGCGCTCAGCCACTGCGTAACCGACCGCATCAAAAAGGTCATCACGTTCAAACGTCAGGCTCCAAGCCAACGAGCGAGTCACCGGTTCGACCGCCACCAAACAGCCAGCTCCGGTCGGACACAACAAGCAGCCTCCTGACCAAGTCACTTCACAGGCGTTGTGCCGCCAACTCGATTCCTTGAACTGCCGCCGATCGGTCTCGGCAATCGGCAGCGACCATTCGAGCCGCCCGTCATCCGCGCGCAACGCCAACAATCGCAACACTGTCTCACGCTGTGCGACGACATACAAAAAACCGTCGCGAACCAACGGCGGGCCGAGAAAGTATTCGCCGTGCAATTCTTCCGGCGGCTCGCGCAACGGACCACCAATTCGCCAGATTCGCTCACCGGACTTGAGGTCCAGCGCGGCCACATGATTTCTTAGCTGCGTCCCCGATCCCGGTTTGGCATCCAAACTATCCGCATCCTGCACGACAAACACGCGCCGACCGTCCGAGGTCATCCGACCACGGACCGAATCGCCAAACCAGCGTCGCTGCAATTCCCCCAACAGCGATTCCCGAAAGCCAGGATGCCGCTGCAACTCGGTCGCCGAATTGACCAGCGACTCTCCGTCGTCCATTCGTTCCCACAACAGCTTCGCCTGCCGCGCATCAACCGCCACGATCTTCGCCGGCAACGCAAACCGCGAAACGACAACATCCCCAATGACCAACGGAACCGAGCTTGGCAAAGTCACCACGTTGTCCTTGTGCCAAGCCTCTTCGATTTCGTCACGCCACGACGCCGCCTCAGCGCTCAACCCGACCGTGTGTTGCCAGACCGGCTTCCCAAACGGAAGCTGCTCAGCCGCGCTCCCAACGGGGTTTGCGACAACGTCGGCTCGTCCGATCTCGCCGATCTGTCGCAGAGCGAATGTTCTGATCGTCAACCAGCCGGTTTCGCGAATCTCCGCCGTGAGCACATGTCGCGACAACTCGTCGAAGGCCGCGACCGCTAGATGCCATTCTCCCCGGTCGGCATGTCGCGCCGCCAGATCGCGCAGAGCTCGCCAACCGGCCGCCGTTTGTCCGAATCGCGTCACGACCGCGCGAAGATCGGCCACTCGCCCCGACTTCATCGCCGCTTGCCGCAACCGTTCCGCCTCGGTCCCGTAAGCCCGCTCGTAGATGCCGCGCGCGGCGGGCGGTAACTCGCATAGCAGCCGATCGGCTGTGCGTGCCACTCCCGAGACATCAGCCCTATTCACGACAAAAGAATTCGGCCCGTCCAGCAATTCTTGCAGAGCCGCCACCGCCGGCGCGAAGTCACCTTTTTGAATCTGTTGCCGAACCGATTCCAGCACTCCCTCGGCCCGCCGATCGCGAGCGATCTTCGCCGACTGCGGAAACGGTTCGCGGTCCGACTTCGCCGGAAAGTCTGTGGCCAGCGAGGACCAACTCGCCCCGAACAAAATCAACAACAATATTTGCCAGAAACGTTTCATTTCAAACCAATGCGGACTAGCCGTGGAGCTCAGCAGGTAGTCTGGCGAGTCGATTGGAAAAAAAGATTCACATCAATCAACAAAGCAGTCGCATGGTATGAGTGGCTCGCCATCACGGCCAGTTCGGGTCGGTGAAGTCTGAGCCGCGTGCGGCACAATTGCGAAGCCCTCGTGGCGACGATATCGTGGCCGACCGTTTCGGACAATTTCACACCACCTTCCACAGGGTTTCGCACATGCGCCGCCAAACTTCCCGTCGCGAATTTATAAAGAATGTGACCGTCGCCAGTGTCGGCGCGTATGTTGGTCACGGTCTCGCGTTTCCCAAGCAAGTTCTCTCAGCCAACGAGGAAATCAACGTCGCCTGCATCGGCGTCGGTGGCAAAGGAGGGAGCGATTCGCAACACGCATCCCAGTTTGGCAACGTCATCGCGATTTGCGACGTGGACCGCAACACGCTCGAAAGCAAAGGGAAGTCCAAAGGATTTGAGAATGCCGAAAAGTTCACCGACTTCCGCGAGCTGTTCGCCAAGTTCGGCAAGAAGATCGACATCTGCACGATCAGCACTCCGGATCACATGCATGCTCCGGCGACGTTGGAAGCCATGCGGTTGGGAGCCAGTTGCTATACGCAGAAGCCGTTGACACGCACGATTTATGAAGCTCGATTGATGGCCACCGTTGCGAAAGAGACCGGCGTCTGCACGCAGATGGGCAATCAAGGAACCGCACTCGACTCGTCACGCGAAGCGATCGCTCAAATCAAGTCTGGCGTGCTGGGAACTTTGAAGGAAGTGTTTGCCTGGTCGAATCGCCCGGTCTGGGCGCAAGGCCCAGGTCGCCGTATGACGCTGGACAAGTTCGCCGCTCAAGCCAAGAAGGACGATGCGGAAAACGCCGATAAGATCGTCGCGAAGAAGAAGGAAGAAATCGAGAAGGCACTCGAGCGAGTCGATTGGAAGAACTGGATCGGTGTCGCTCCGAATCGAGAATTCTGGCCTGGTATTTATCACACGTTCCAATGGCGCGGCTGGTGGGATTTCGGCAGCGGTGCCTTGGGCGACATGGCGTGCCATCAACTGACGGTCCCGTTCGCCTCATGCGGACTACGCGATCCGATCTCCGTCGTCGCCAAGTCCACGGGGCACGACTTCGACAGTTTCCCGGCGAGCGCGGTCATCAAGTTTGAGTTTCCCGAAACTTCCGAGCGTCCCGCCATCCCGTTCTGGTGGTATGACCGCAAGGGGAACAAGCCGCCGATGGAAGTCTTTGAAAAGCACGGGATCACGTCGGTGTCGGACAGCGGCGTATTGATCGTCGGCGAGAAGGGAGCCTTCTACAGCAGCGACGACTACTGCGGCACCTATGTCCTGAAGGGTGTCGAGAAGGTCAATGTCGATTACGAGAAGGCCGAGAACAAAGGGAACAACGACCTCAACAACATGTTCGAGTTGTTCCGCGCGAAACGAGCCAACGATCCGAAAATCGCGAAGTCGAACTTTGTGGACCGAGCCGGGCCGCTCACCGAGACGATTCTGTTGGGCAATCTTGCGGTGTGGGCCGCTGCCACCGGCGGAGACAAAGGTGAGATGGGCGAGTGGGGCGAGAAGGTCGAATGGGACGCCAAGAACCTCAAGGTCACCAACCTCGCATCGCTCAAGACCCCGCGCGTTGCCGATCTGATCAAGCCGAAGTACCCGGAAGGCTACCGGTTGGACTAAGCCTATTGATCTGGAGCGCACGCAGATCGCGTGCGTCGATTTTCGAGCGAGCTACGTTCATCAGAACGTGGCTCTTTTTCTTTCACCCACATGACATTCATCACCGCGAATTCCCCATGCGCAATCCGATTCCGTTAGCAGTCGTGTCGCTCCTCACTTTTGCAGTCATAGGGTGCGGCGGCCGTAGTCCGACGATGGCCGGGATTTTTAAGAGGCCGTAGAAGATGCGTTCGTGGGAGCGCAGGATGGCTCCTACAGCGGTCAAGTAGCTCAATACCAGTCCCTTTACGACGCGGCGAGCTTTACCGCGATGGCGATACTGGCGGCAGAACTGGTTCCAGTTCGACGAATTCCATGTGGCTGTGATGACGGTTACCGATGTCTCGGGCATGTGGGTCGTGTGCCACCAGCCATTCGGCAGGTAGAGCGTTTCGCCGGGACTCAATGTCAACCGCAGCGGCTTTGCTTGGGCAAACAGAGGGAATCGCTGTTCGTCGAAATGGTCAACGTCTTCGATCAGACTACTCAACTCATCGTCGGCCGACGGATACATCAGTGCCTCCTGGTCGGGTCCGATCAGGATGACCTCCTTGCGGCCGTAGAGCTGCGAAATAAACCCGTCCATTCCCCAATAATCGATGTGCAGGCGTGGGAACGACGCTCCCTGTCCACCGAAGAACAACTCTTCCAGGCCGTTCGGAAAGACAAAGTCGCGTGGTAAGAGCCGGGACGATTTCCAGTCGGGAGTCGCGTACTCAAGTCGGGGACGGATGTCTTGCCACAACTCCGGCAACTCTCGCTCGACGTTGATGTTTCTGGCGTAAGGTGCGGGCCGCTGTTCGGTGGACGCGGCAATTAGCGCTGCGATTTCTGCAAACTCAATCGGCTGCGGACCAGACTCGGTGCGGATCCGGACTTGCCGATGTCCCACGCGGCGGCAAAGTTCGTTCGGAGTCCAGCTTCGTGCCGGCCAATGACGCGTGGCATCGGTCAGAATCACCGGCCGGCGGCGCTTTTGAAAGTCATGAATGAAATCTCGCAACGACAGAGCCTCGACGCGGAGAAGCTCGAATTCGTCGAGCGGCTGCTTCGGAATTGCCAATCGAACGGTTGTATGCATGGCCGGGCATCTCATGAACTTTGCGAAGCACTGTCGCCACAGTTGTGGGCACGGGCTCATGAGATTGAATGTGACGAAATGGCAATTGGCAATCGGCAAGTCAGATCTTCATTAGATTTTCAATCGAAGGGTCGCCACGCACCGATTGCATCGCTTGTGCAGCCGTTTGGTTTCCCTTTACCGCAGTGATAGATGGAGCGCGTTAGCCAGTCGGCCGCAATTGTTCTCAACGAACTTCGGTCGAAGCCGGTGACTTGCCAAAAAACATGTCGGAGTACGAACCGTCGGGCAGATGTAGCGGATCGGTCAGCCGGTACTTTTGTAAAACCAGTTGATTCAGCTCGATTCCCAAACCGGGTGCTCGGCTGAGCGATAATTGACCGTCGCGCACCGTCAGCGGTTCGACCAGCAACTCTTCGATCAACGGATTTCCAGTTTGATCGACTTCCACCGTGAGCCCGTGCGGCAGCGCCGCCACGACGTGCGCATTGGCCATGACCGCGACGGCGTCGCTCCAGGTGTGCGGAGCCACTCGCAGGCCGGCGGTTTGAGCCAAGTCGGCCACGCGATGAGCTTCCGTGATCCCGCCACAACGGCTGACGTCCGGCTGCACGATGTCCAACGCTCCGGCGCGGATCAGTTCGCGAAAGCCTTGCATTCCGAATTCATTTTCACCGGCCGCCAAAGGGACGGAGACTCGCGGACGCAACGCGACGTACGAGTCGATGTCTTCCGGCTCAAACGGTTCCTCAAACCAAAAGACGTTTTGTTCGGCCAAGAATTTTGCCAGTAATTCGGCTTCGTCCAAAGAGTACCGCATCGAGCCGTCACACATCAAATCGCACGTTGGCCCGATCGCTTTTCGCACCGCGCGGACGGCCGTTCGATCACCGTCAGTGCCATAACCCAGCCGCATCTTCACGCGCTGGAACCCACGTGCGATCAGCCGCGAGGCTTCGTCAGCGAGTGCTTCCGGAGTTTTCCACAACAACGCGCTGGCATACGCCGGACATGTTGGCTGCCGTCCACCTAGCAGCGCCCACACCGGTTGATCTAGCGACTTCCCACGCAAGTCCCAGCAGGCAGTGTCGATCGCTCCGATAGCGGAAATCGCGACCCCCTTCCGGCCGTACCAACGAGTCAGTCGATACATCTTCTGCCACAACGCTTCGACATCGGTCGGATCGTCGCCAATCAGCAGCGGCTGAAGTTGATCTTGAACGATCAGATGAACCAACCCCGGATGCGAGTACGCCGCGCCAATCCCGATCTTCCCGGAATCCGTATGCACCAGCACCAGTGAAGTCACTCGCGCCGTACATTGCCCACCGGCGTAACGGAAGCCGTCGGCGTATTCAAAACGGAGCGTGATCGTTTCCAGATGATCGATTTTCATGTCAGCACACTAACCCGAAGCGCCAGCGAGGGCGAGCGCTCGCCC
>JANMIF010000542.1:0-3707 GCA_031375695.1 Planctomyces sp. | reverse complement strand
ATCCGAAAGCAGTCGCTGGTCTTGAACGGAAAGTCGGGCCGAGCTTGAAGCACATTGCCAGCAAGACGACTCGCGAATGGGTGACGCATTGGACCGAGGAGCCGAAGCGGTTCCGGCCTACGACCGCGATGCCGCAGTTTTTCAACCTAACGAACAACAACGACGCTCACGGCCAAAAATTCTCAAATCTCGAACTGGCAGCGATCGCGCAATACCTGTTTGATAACTCAAAGGAGTTAAAGGTCGATGCGCCGGCTGAGGGATATCAATCGGATGCGAAGCGTGGCGAAACCTTCTTTGCCCAGAAGGGCTGCTTGGCCTGTCACAGTAAAGACGGCGATCGGTTCAAAGGTTCGCACGCGGAGTTCGGGCCGAATCTGTCGAAGGTTGCGTCCAAGATCAAGCCGGGGCCGGAAGGATTTAACTGGCTCTACACCTGGATTCGCGAGCCGGAACGGCATCATCCGCGCACGAAGATGCCAGACTTGTATCTCGATCCGGTGAAGGTCGCGGGAGTGGACGTCGATCCGGCGGCGGACATCGCGGCGTTTCTGCTCAGCGGTGAGACCGCGAAGTACGAAGCGATCAAGGTTGGCGATGCAGAATTGGATGAACTGGTTGAGTTGCTGCTGACTCGGCGGAAGACTGTGACGCCGGCGCAAGCCAAGGAGATATTGTCTTCAAGGAATTACTTGAAGGCTCGTGTCGGAGAACGGATTTTCGACGAGGCGACGAAAGATTCTGCGAAGTTTGCGAAGGCGGTTGAAGTCGTCAAAGGGGACGAGATCGAATTGATCCCGGGCGATCCAGCAAACAATCTGAGCGATGAGGCCGAATGGCGACGTCGCAAGCTGAACTATCTTGGTCGAGTGACGATTTCACGTTACGGCTGCTACGGTTGTCACGATATCGCGAATTTTGAAACGGCTCGACCGATTGGAACTGCATTGCAGGATTGGGGTCTGAAGGATCCGTCACGGCTCGCGCCCGAGCACATCGAAGAATACTTGCATCTTCATGGCGAAGAGGACGGCACTTCGACGACGAAGCGAGTTCAAACGGCGATTACGCGAGCGGCCGCTCACAACTTCGACAGCCACGAGCAGGAAGAAAAAGAACTGAGCGCGGCGTTTTTCTACGAGAACTTGCTGCATCACGGCCGGCCGGGATTCATCTGGCAGAAGCTCCGCGATCCGCGCAGCTATGACTATGAAAAGATCGAAACGAAGTTCTACGACGAACGGCTGCGGATGCCGAAGTTCCCGCTGAACGAAAAAGAAATAGAAGCGATCTCGACGTTCGTGCTCGGACTGGTGGCTCGGCCGCCCGCAGAGAAATATCAGTACCGACCGAAGGGGGCGGAACTGGCGAAGGTCGAAGGAGAAAAATTGCTGCAAAAATTCAATTGCACCGGCTGTCACGTCATCGACCTGCCGGAGATCGCTTACGGCACGAAGCTGGATGACATTCAACCGAGCGAACTGACGGTCAACGATCACAAAGAAGCGGCCGAATGGCTGTTAAAGGTCAAACCGCCTCGCAGCGGGTTGACGAAAGATTTTCATTCTGTAAAGCGAGAAGGAATTGAAGAGAAGCTGCCGGTGATCAAGTTCCGCGGCCTGCCGTCGTCGCGGCCGAAGCCGGATGACGAACCGGACGAACGCGAGTACGGATACGACTTGTGGGAGACGCTCGATGTCGACGGCAAGATAATGTTCCCTGCCTCACGCATCACGGTCCCTGAGGTTCAATTGGTGAAGGAAACACCGGCGCGAGGCGGTTCGTTCGCCGAATGGCTAGTTGATGACTTGCTGAAGTCGGGAGTCGAAAACCGATCGCTGGCGTGGCAAGCGTCGCCGCCGCCGCTGTATTTGGAAGGTGTCAAAGTTCAGACGCCGTGGCTGTTCTCGTTCTTGAAGAACCCGCAACAGATTCGGCACACACCCGTTCTGCGGATGCCGAAGTTCAACATCAACGATGCCGAAGCCCAGGTCTTGGCGAATTATTTTGCGGCTTACGACGGAGTACCGTTCCCCTATCAAGACATCCCGCAGCGTCAGCCGCCATATTTGTCGGAGATGAACTCGGAGTTCAAAGAGAAGAATCCGGGGAAGGATGGAGAGTACTTGCAGGAATGTTGGAAAGTCATCGGAGCTCCGCTGTGCAGCAAGTGCCATGCGGTCGGCGGTCGGCAGTACAAATCGACCGATCCGAAGAAAGACATTCGCGGTCCGAACTTGGATCAAGTGGCGAATCGTATGAGGCCCGATTGGCTGACGCTGTGGTTGCTGAAGCCGAACTTCATCACGCCGTATACGTCAATGCCGGTCAACTTCCCGCCAAATCAAAAACAGTTCCCGGAATTGTTCGGAGCCAACGCGAAGGAACAAACGATGGCAGTACGAGATGCTTTGTTGAACTATTCCCGCCTGATGGAACGTGAAGGTAAGTTGCCGGAAGTACAAGCAGTTGCTCCGGCCGAAGCGAAGCCAGCCGAAGAAAAGCAAAGCGAAGGAGGTGGCGAATGAAAGCGCTATCTCGAAATCCTGTCGCCGCCATTGCCAAGAGCGTGGTGGTTGGCAATGGCGCCCGCGAACGTGGCTACGTCCTGGTGCTGTTGTCGGGCACGCTGTTTTTGTCTGGATGCGGCAAACTCGAATCGGGTGCACACGCCGAACCGAGCGTGCGGATCAAATTGGCGGAAGTTCCGAAAGTTGCCGAAACGGGTGCTGGCCAAAGGTCGCCGGAGGAAACGACTCCAGAGATTTCCTCTGGGCCCGGAACGATCTCTGGACGAGTCGTTTTCAAAGGCTCCGTGCCGGCTGTCAAGGTGTTGTTTGCTAAAGGTGCGGCAACGAAGGATCAGCAAGTTTGTTCATTCACTGATGCGATCCCGAATGAGGAGGTCGTGATCGGTGCCGACAACGGGATTGCGAATGTGTTCGTGTATCTCGACAAACCTCCCGTCGGTTACAAGCACATGCCGCCGACCGAGCCGGCAATCTTCGATCAACGGAATTGTTTCTTTCAGCCGCACGCGCTGATCTATCAGACGGGACAGCCGCTGAAGATTCTGAACGGGGACGGGGTTGTCCATAACACACACACGTTCCCAAACAAGAACGATCCGTTCAATTCGACGGTCGCGGCAAATGATCGAAACGGCGTGCCGCTGCTGTACAAGAAAGCGGAAAAGACTCCGTTCCAGGTCAAGTGCGACTTTCACTCGTGGATGATCGCGTTTCATCTGACGCTCGATCATCCATTTGGCGCGGTGACAGACAAGGATGGGAACTTCAAGATCGAGAATCTGCCCGCTGGGAAACATCAGTTCAAAGTCTGGCACGAAAAGGTGGATGGCGGCAAAGGCGGCTTTTTGGAATCGAAGTATGCGGTGACGGTGAAAGCGGGCGACAACGAACCGCTCACGATTTCAGCGGATGCGGCGAAGTTTGGGTTGTGAGTTTGGCGGAGGATGTTTCCGTGAGATTGCGTTGGACAATGTTGGTCGTCTTGCTGGCTGGCGCGCTGAGCGGTTGCGGCGGTGGCGGCAGCGGTGCGGAGATGCGGTTTGTCGAGAACGGATCTCTGGCTAAGCCGGTACATCCGAAGGCTCGTGAGGTTGTCGTCACGACGCTCGAAAAGCACTTCGGTTCGCCGCTGGCTAGCGTGGCGTGGTTGAAGTTGCCAGTGAAGTTCGGCCGCGC
>JANMIF010000510.1:0-4451 GCA_031375695.1 Planctomyces sp. | reverse complement strand
ATCTTCCACAAAAACCCCCGCCCCCCCACGCCACAGAAAACGAGCGACAAAAAAAGCCCGCTCGATTGAGCGGGCTTTTGAAGATAAGCCGCACGAAGCGTGAGGCTTCCTGCCTCACGGTGAACATCCTTGTTCGCCGCTTCGATTGGCTGGAGCGTATGATCTCAGAACACATCGAGATTGAAGTGATGACCGCGATACCACGGTTGCTCGGTCGAGTAGAAGTTATGCCAGTTCTTGTTCTGAACCGGAATTCGCGACTGCGGGCCGTAGCGGTGATACAAGCTATCGTTGCTCACATCTGGACGCTGGAAGTTGTGCGGATAGTAAACGTACGGGTAGTAAAAGAACCGTTTCCAATCGGTCGGCTGACCTCGACCCGCCGCCTCTGCCACTGAGTTTCCGCCGAACATCGTGCCGGCGAAAGCCAAACAAATCACACCTGTGAGCACAATCCGTCGCAACATGAGGCCATCTCCTGTGGCTGCCAGAAACTAACGACTCCCAAACATGATCGGCATCCGCGTAACCCGAACCGCAGGAAAAATCGTCAGAGTTTCGCCGACCAGCAAAGTCGCCGTCTTGAGCCAATCGCCGGATTGGCCTTAGTCTCCAGAAATGCTTGGGGTCGCGGGGGAACTTGGTCAGCAAAAGGACTGTGATGACAAAACGTATTCGAGTGTCTTGGTTGGTTGCGATCGTGGCTGCAGCGTTATGGCACGACGCTCCTCGCTGTGATTTTGCTACGCGGAGCGTCACGCAACACTTATCCGCCGCCGAGCCGAAAGGCCCCGATTGGGACGGCTTGATCACGGCGAAAGACATTCGGCCGCACGTCGAGTTTTTGGCGAGCCCGAAGTTAGCTGGACGTTCTGGCGAGAACGCAGTGATTGCGGCGGATTATGTCCAGCGACACTTCGAACGATTACAGCTCAAGCCGTTGTTTCCTGATGGCAAGTTTGCTCAGGCAGTCCCGTCGTCGAACGAAGAGGGATCGCCCGGCGGCGACAGTGATCAGCCGGCCGTTCGCATCGTCGGTCACAACATCGGAGCTTGGATCGAAGGGTGCGATCCGAAATTACGCGAGGAGTTGATCGTGCTCGGAGCCCACTTCGATCATCTGGGGACTCGCAACGGCAAAGCGTTTCTCGGAGCCGATGACAACGCCAGCGGGACGGCGATGTTACTCGAAGTCGCGCGGCAACTGTCTACATCGAAACAGCGACCGAAGCGGAGCGTGGTGTTCATTGGGTTCGATCTCGAAGAACAAATGCTGTGGGGATCACGCTGGTTTGTGGCTCACGCGCCGTGGCCGCTCGAACGAGTCAAGCTGTTCTTGACCGCCGATATGATCGGACGTTCGCTCGGCGACTTGCCGTTGCCGACGGTGTTTGTCATGGGGAGCGAGCACGCGCCGGAATTGAAGCGGGTGTTGGATGGAGTCGGTTCGCCACGCGGACTGGAAGTCGCACGGTTGGGGATCGACCTCGTCGGCGTGCGCAGCGATTACGGGCCGTTTTGGAATGAGAAGATTCCGTTTCTGTTTTTCTCAACTGGTCAGCACCCGGATTATCACTCGCCCCGCGACACGATCGAGAGACTGGATTTCGACAAAGCGGCGCGGGTTTCGAGCTTGATGCGAAACGTGGTTGAATCGGCCGCGAATCTGCCGACCACGCCGGTCTGGGTCGAGGACATTGTGCCCGACTTCGATGAAGTTCACGCGGTGCATCGTATCACCGGGTTGTTACTGGAAGCGGGCGGCAAACGCCCGTTGACCGACTTGCAACAACTACTTGTGTCGCAGACTCATGCCAAGTGTCAGCAACTGCTCGACAAACGCGAGTTCACCGAAACCGACCGCAAATGGCTGATCCGTTGCTCGCAGTTGCTGCTGCTGAGCGTGTTCTGACCCATCGCACAACCGTAGCACGGGCGGCTCGCCTACTCTACGGCGTTGGGTACACCGTCAGGTTTCCTTTTTCTGCGAATTCTTTGGTCGTGATCAGCGCGACCTTTTTCGATTCATCGATGACCAGCACGATCGGCACACGCTCCTTTTCGTACTTCTTCACGATGGCCCCGATCGCCTCAAGACCGGTGACTTTGCCGAGCTTGATGTTTTGTTCCATGTTCTTGGTGAAGCCGGCCGCTTTGAGCGCATCGCCGTCGATGTCTAAGTTGATTTTGCATTCGTCGGCGATGTACTTCAGGCCGTCTTGCAGCGGCATCTTGGTGAATTCAATTTCCAGCTTGAGCTGCTTCAGACGATCGGCGACGAGATCGGGCAGCTTGCTTGGCCCGGTTTCTTTCGGCTTGTCCACCGCCGGCTTGCTGAAGTTGGTGCGAGTCGATTCGTCCCAAGTCAGCAGCGCCCCGATCGCCAAGTTGGGAGCGGCTCGTTCCGGCAGCGACGTAGCCAGCGAGGCGAAGCGTTCTCCCGACGAGGCATGCGTCGCCAGCGAAAAGACTTTCGCCATGGCGGGGAACCGACCGATGATCTGTCTCGGTCCGGCGACTTGTGGGTTCATCTTTTCGACCGCCGCCAAAATGTCATGCGGCAGCTTGTTGAGCTTCTGTTTCATCTGCTGTTGAAGCTGGCTCTTTGTGAGCGGTGACTTGTTACGGAGCAAAACTTCCGAGTGAAATTTCTCGTTGCCAACGTGCAGGCTCCAGGCCAATGTTTCTACCTGCTTGGATTGAAAGAACTCCAAAAAGTTGAGAGCGAACGGTCGCAGTTCCTTCGCGAACATGAACTCCACTTCCGCATCCAAGACGGCCGGTTCGACGACCAGGACCGCGTGGCGTTGCCGATCGGTCTGCCGCAACAGCGTTTCGATGCCGACCGCTTGCGGGTTCGGCCGATTGACCGCTTCAGTCATCCCTGCCTGCAGTTTCACCGGGCAGACCGCGAACGTGCGCAGGTCTTTGATGGCGTAGGCGTATTGGTCGCCGACGTAGATCGGGTAATCGCTCGCGTCGTCCAGCTTGGCCTGAAACGATTTGATTAGGTCGGTTTTTTGCACCGCATCTTTCAGTCGCACGAGGGCTGACACCTGCATCGGGTCGCCGGCGAACCCGCGGATTAGCCCGAAGGTCACTTCTTCAATCTTCGTCGGCTCGAAGCGACAAATCTCTTTGATCTGAGTTTCTAGCCATTCGCCGAGCGGGCCCAGGCAGAAACGAAATTCTTCGCCCTTTGAACCAGAAGCCCACAAGTCCGCCGGCCGCAAATGCACGACGACCGTCACGCCGCTGGGCATGCACAACAATTCAATCGGCTCACCTTTCGTCGGACGCACCGGCACGGGTGATTGCCATTCCGGCTCATCGTTGCCAGGCTCATTGGCAGGATCGGCGACAGCAAGTGATTTGGATTTCGGCTTGTTCGCTGGAGCAAACAACGACTCGCGAAAGATCAGCGCCGATCCAGCAATCAACAATGTCAATGCGCCAAAAACGCCGAACATCATCTTCTTTTGACGAGCTTGCCGCTGCTTCTTTTTTTTTCGAAGGAGGAAATCGGAGTCGTCGATGCCGCTGGCCGATGCGGGTCTCGCCGACGAGCCGAAAGGATGGGACGCAGGGGACTCACGGGAGTCAGTCGGCGTCGAATCGTCAAAAGCGGCGAAGAGATTGCCTGGTTCAGCGCCTGGAAACTCAGTCGGGGTCGAAGCCGATTGCGCGAAATTCGGAAAGCCGGGAGCGGCCGGCATCGGCGGCATTGCGTATCCTGGAGGCAACATCTGAGGCATCGGCACGTATTGCGTCGGTACAGCAACGTAACCCGGAGGCAAATATCCCGGTGGGACGTAACCTTGCGGCAAGTAAGCTTGCGGATATGGAACGTTCGCTGGCCAAGCTCCTGGTGCGGCTGGCATTGGTGGGGCGGCCGGCGCATCGGGAATCCACTTTGCTCCCGTTCCGATCGGCGGGGCGGCGGCATTTTGTTCGGCCAACTCCAAGCGAACTTCATCCGGCTCTTCGAGCACAAACGAATTTGAGCACTTGGGACACTTTCCCTTCCGGCCAAGCAAGCTGCGATCGGGCAGCTTCAGTTTCTTGCCACACTTCGGACAGGGAATCTGCAAACCGGACATACAAACGAACTCGCGTCAGAGGATTTTCCGCTCGATGTCATTTGATCATTCGCATCAAGCAATCGACCGCAATGTTACGAGTCCCCGGTGGAGATTTCCATAAGCGACCGGCATCTTTTAGTTTAACCGTGGCGTTGCTGATTGAGGCTTGATGATGATGTCGTACGTGGGCAGGGTGTTGGAGCGTTTAAGACGGACGGCATCGGCTCGTATATCGGCTTTTGCGACGAACGGCTCCGATGTCTTGTTGTTAGTCGATGTACAGAAACGCGGCCGAATTGAGGATCGTGTGGCAGATTGTTTCTAGTCCCTTGCGATTCGCCTCCGTTGCGGTCGCGTGTTTTGCCCACG
>JANMIF010000473.1:0-11934 GCA_031375695.1 Planctomyces sp. | reverse complement strand
GTTGCGTCGGTGCATCGGGATCAAAACGAATTCGTGTTTGATCGGCTGACGTGTCGATCCGACTTCTTGCAAGCGGACGCGACTGGCACGTTGTCGAAGGCGAACTTCACGGCGAAGGCAGACCTCGACAAGTTGCATCACAATCTCAATCGCTTTTTCGACTGGGGCATTGATCGGCTGAGCGGTCAGTTGCAGGCAGACGGTCGAATTCATCAAGGAGAGGGCGGCGAAGTCTCGTTGTCGGCGAAGACGCAATTGACCGCGTTTGAATTGCGTCGGCCGGGCGAAACGGCTTGGCGCGAGCAATCGCTCAACATCGACCTCGTATCGGCCGGCCGTTTGTCGGATCAGCAGCAGCCAGAGCGGATTGACTCGGCGGAGTTGACTGTGCAGAGCGGCGGTGATCGGTTGAAAATCAAACTGCTGGAGCCGGTCGATCTGCTGTCGAAAGAACCTCGCTGGCGCGGCGAGGCGGAATTGATCGGCGGATTGAAATCGTGGCAGACTCGGTTGCGGCCGGTGATGTCGTTCGACGGCTGGCAACTGGCCGGGCAAATCGACGCGCACGTCGATGCGGAACTGACCCCGAAGCAGTTCGACGTCACGAAGCTCAAGGCGACCGTGCAACAGTTCGACGCGAAACACGGTGAAGACGAGATTCGCGAAGCCGAAGCGAAACTGTTCGTGGCGGCCGTCGCGAGCTTGTCCGAACAGTGGCAGCTGCGGCGAATCGAATCGGGCGAGCTGATGTTCTCCAGCGGCGGTGACCGCTTGCAGGCGAAGTTGACGGAGCCGGTTGATCTGAATCCCGCTGTCGGCAGCAGCGGGCTACACGTTCGTGGACAAGCGGACCTCACGGGCGATCTGACCTCGTGGCAATCGCGACTGCGGCCGATCGTCGCATTCGACGGCTGGCAACTCGCCGGACAAATCGTCGCGCACACCGAGGCGGATGTTGGGCCGAACATCATCGACATCGCGACGCTGACGGCTGAGATCGAGAAGCTGGATGCGAAGAGCGCGGACTACGTCATTCGTGAGCCGAAAGTGTCGCTCGAAACGATCGGTCAATACGACGTGACGACGGAACGTTGGCAGTCATCGAAGCTGGATCTCGTCAGCGCGACCGCTACGGTTCATGCGCGCGACATCAACGTGGTGCTCGCGACCGGAAAAGAATCTGCGAAAGGTGATGCCGACTTCAAAGTGAAACTCGGCGGTGTGTCGCGCTGGATGTTGGCTGGAAAATCGCCGCCGGGTTACTTCGTTGGCGGCGATGCGTCCGGGACATTGCAGTTTCAGCAACAGGCGGGAAGTACGCTCGCGAAACTGAATGCTCAAGTTCAAAAGGCCCTCGTTGCGTCGCCGACCGGCAAACAACAGCCCGCATGGGAAACGTTGTGGCAAGAAGAAACGGTCAGCCTCGCCGGCGAAGCGGCTTACGATCCGGCAAAGCAATCGCTTCGCTTGAAAGAGACGAAACTCGCGGCCGACGGACTCGAAGTGGCTTGCTCGGGAACGGTCGATGACTTGCAGACGACTCCGCGGCTCGACCTCTCTGGCGACTTGGCCTTCGACTGGGATCGGCTGATGTTGCGGCTGAGCGAATCGGTGCGGAAGGATTTTCAACTGGCTGGCAAAGATCGGCGACCCTTCGCGATTCGCGGCAGTTTTCCGAGTTCAACTGGCAGCAATTCTCGCGTGCCGGCAACCGCAGCGTCGTTGAAATCTGGCGGATCGGCGGCAGCGACATCGAGCGATTCGGCTTTGACGTTGCTCACCGGCAATGCAGGTGTCGGCTGGGAGACGGCGACCGTTTACGGCCTGCCGCTCAGCAACGGCAACATCAACACGAAGCTGCAAGACGGAATCGGCGAACTGGCGATGTCCGACGTCTCGGTCCTCGAAGGGAAAGTTAGGCTCGCATCGCAACTGCGGTTCGATCAATCCCCGCTACGAGTCGATCTGCCGGAACAAAAACTCGTCGAACATGTCCGCTTGTCGCCAGAGTTGTGTGCTGGCTGGCTGAAGTTCGTTGCACCGATTCTGGCCGATTCAACTCGCGTGGACGGTCGCTTCTCACTCTCCGTCACCGAGGGATCGTTGCCCGTGACGGCTCCGGCAACCGGCGTGGCTTCCGGGCAACTGGGCATCCACAACGCGCAACTCACCCCCGGCCCGTTCACGACACAGATCATCACGGTCGTCGATCAAATCAAAGTGCTGACGAAATCCGGTTCGGCCAGCGATCCGAACAAGCAGCGCATCTTGTTGACGATGCCCGAACAACAAGTCCCATTCAAACTCGCCAACGGCCGCGTGCATCACGAAGGGCTGACACTCGTGTCAAAGGAATTCACTCTGAAGACTCGCGGGTCGGTCGGTATCGACGAATCGCTCGACATGATCATCGACGTTCCGGTTCGCGACGAATGGGTGAACTCGAACAAATTCTTCGCCAACCTGCGCGGCAAATCGCTGAGCATCCCCGTTCGTGGCACGCTCGCCCGCCCACAAATCGACAACCGCGTGTTTCAACAACTCGCCCGCGAGGCCGCCACCGGTGCGGTCCAAAACCTGCTGGAAAAACAACTCCCCACACAAGACCTGCAAAAAGGCTTGGACCAGCAAATTCAAAAAGGTTTGAACAGACTGCTGCCGGGCAAGAAATAAGGACTCGTCATGATCGAGCTCAACTTGCAACAGTCGGGAGCTTGGTCGCCGTTCGAAAAGAAATTGCCATCTCGCGGTCCAGCACTTCCCGGTAGTAGGTCATACGACGATTGGCATCATCGAGCGTGCCACCGAATGAGCGTTTCTCATCCAGATAAATCAGCGGCACGGGATGTTCCACAATTAGAAAGTTGGCACGCATCGCCTGCACCCAGAGTTGCAGCGGCATGGCATAACCGAATTCCGTGATGTTCAGTCTCGGCAAGGCATCAACGCGATACGCCTTGAAGCCGCAAAACGCATCGGTCAGTCGCAGGCCCAGACGCTCGTTGATCATCGCGGTGATTGAGGCGTTGACGCGTCGTCGTTCCTCCGGCGGCTGACTGTCACCGTCGAAGTGTTTGAGATACCGGCTGCCGGAAACGATGTCGGCCGGTTGCACCGAATTGGCAAAGACGCGCGCAGCCAATTCCGGGATCAACCGCGGTTCGTGCTGGCCGTCGCAGTCGATCGTCACCAGCACGTCGTAGTTGTGTTGCACCGCGAAATCAAAAGCGGACTTCAAAGCCGCGCCGTAACCCCGGTTCGGCCGATGCGTGACGACACAAACGTTCGATTCCTGCCGCAACAGTTCGGGAGTCGCATCGGTGCTGCCGTCGTCCACAACCAAAATGTCCTGAGCAAACCGCCGCACGGCTTGCAGAACTTCCGTCAAATGCGACTGCTCATTGAAAACAGGCAGGGCTGTCAAACACCGAGGGGTCATGGAAGCTCCAGCGGGCAATCGTCGTGAGAGAACTGTTTCTTCGGTCAAAGTGGCGACCATTCTTCAAGTGCCGTCCCGCGATGTCAATTCGAGGCCATGATCACAAAGCCACAAACGGCCGAGACGGCAAAGGCAATCGTCGCAGAAATTGAAATCGGCAAGGTCGGATGCTCCGAAGTCGCTTCACCCTGTTCGATTGGCTTGCAAACCGGTCATTGTTTCTCATCCTTGTGGGCAGACCCTTTTTTTTGAACGTTTGGACTCACTCATGTGGACGACTCACAGCGAACAACTGGCGAATGGGCGAGGGTTTCGCTTTGCCATCCACGTTGACTCGGTACCGATCTCATTTGCCGAAGTGTTGTGCCGATGGCAAACCGATGACAGTTTTCGTTCGTTCTTCAATTCGCTGTTGGCCGATGCACCGTTCTCGGCCTTCCGCTGGGAAACTCCGCCGATCACATTGGCCACGGCAAATCGGCCGTTTGAGTTTGTCTTGCTGGATAGCCCCGGCCTCACCGGACAACACGATCTGACTCCGTTTGCGGAACACTTCACGCCTGCGGTCATGACAGCGGGAGTCGTTGAGTTCACGAATCTCGGCAACGATGCGATCTTGATCGTCCCCTGCCCTCTCGGCCCACAATCAGGGTATGGCCACCTGGCCGCGTTCGTTCGGCACTCTCCGGAATCGCTACGACAGACACTTTGGCAATTCGTCGGCAAGTCCATGCAAGCGCGGCTCAATGACCGCCCGGTTTGGCTGAGCACTGCCGGAGCAGGCGTTTCTTGGCTGCATGTGCGGCTCGATGACCGCCCGAAATACTACGGCTTTGAACCGTATCGCCATGTCAGCGGTCATCTTCACGGTCCGATCGGCCAACTACCGACAATTGGAGATACGATATGAACTCGCCTCGATTTGATCGCCTCACTGGCGGAACTTAGCCAAGTCCGACCAGAATGGCGATCAGGTCAAACCATCGCCAATTTGGCGGCCACGGCCGGGCGGCTCGACGCTGGTGGTGTCTGGGGTTTGGAAGATCACGAAGCACTCGAAGCCGCGAATACGCTCATTAAAGTGGAATCGGTAGCTCAGCTACCGGTTGAAGAAACGGTGGCTGTTGGCTGAGACAGTTGCCGACTTGAAGGAAGGATCGGCAGTGCTCACGGTCTGTACTGAACCGCTCTCGGTAGAGCATCTGGGGTGCTGGGGCAAACACACGGATCGGATCACCCTGATCGCCGGTTACACGGCGTTTGGTGATGTCTTCCTGCTGGATCCCGACACCGAACAATATGCCGTCCTTTGTCCGCTCAGTGGTCAGCGTTTCCCGACCGATTGCTACGGGAACGAGATGTTCCAAAATCAATTCCTAACCGATCCGGGTATCGTGGAGCGGTTCGGTAGGCCCAATGACCTCGCCGTGTTGGAAGAACGATTGGGCGCATTGGAACAGGAGCACGTTTTCTTCCCGGTACCGTATCCGTTCGTCGGTGGTAGCGGTGAACTCTCTTCTTACGAGAAGGGCCAAGTGTGGGCTTTCATCCATTTGGCCGGCCTGTTTCAAGGGCTTGGAGAGTAAGGTGAGTCGGAGAATTGACCGTCCAAGAAATCGTCGTACCGCAAAGAACAAACTCTCGACCTCGTGCGGCACGAGATCGAGAGTCATCCAGGCTCGATGAGCGGATTGCTCCGTTCGCCGAGCTAAATCATGTTGATGACCCGCTCCGCCAAGCCCTTCTCGCCCAGGACGATGTTGAGCTTGCCGGTCGAGGCGATCCTTTCCAGGACTTCCAGCTCACGCAGACGCATCAGCGTCGGGTTGTCCTGAAGCAGCTTCGCTGTGTTCGACTGGCTGCGGATTGCGGCCGTTTCCTCGCGACGCACGATGAGGTTCGCCTCGGCCGCCTTCTTGGCTTCCGTGACCTTGTTCATCAAGTCCTTCATTTCTCCCGGCAGGATCACGTCTCTGATCCCGAACGAGACAACTTCCAGACCCAACTGGGCCGCTCGCGGACGGACGAGCTGTTCCAGTTCGCGCACGACCGATTCCTTGTCCGCCAGGAATGGATCGAGCTCGCGCGTGCCGATCATCGCTCGCAACGCATGCTGAGCCTCGCGGTACAGAGCCTGACGGAAATCATCAGCCACGCCGAGCGCCTGTCGGACGTCCGTGACTCGATACGTCACGATTCCGTTCACGCGCAGCGTCACCTTGTCCGCCGTCATGATTTCCTGCCCGCTGATATCCAGCATCGTCTCGCGAACGTCCACCGCCACGAGCTTGATCGTCGCGATGTTCTTCCAGAACGCATACCGCCCCGGCGACAACACCGCCACGATCTCGCCGTCCTGAAACAACACGCCCTGCTGACCCGCCTCAACGCTCAGCACGTCGAGAGCCTGACCAACCAGCGTCGACTTCAGGATCACCAGCAGATCGGCGTGTTCAAAGCGCACGCGCCGCGCGTCGATCACCTCGACCCGCACGTCGCGGAACTTCGTCCAATACGCAAACTGCCCCGGTGGCAACACATGACTGAACCGCCCATCGACCCAAACCAGCCCGCGCTGATAATCCTTCAGGTCAACAACGATTGCTCGGCCTTCAAGCGCTCCCGACTTCACGATCATGTCCAACTTCTCATGAGTCAGCCAAGGAGCCCGCTGCGACACAACGTCGATGCTGACTCGACCGAGCGGATCGAAGAACCAATGCCGCCCCTCGCCGAGCAGTCCCCTAAACTCGCCGCGACGAAACAGCAAGCCAATTTCAAAACTACGAATGAAAACACGTCGAACAAACATGATGCCTCCTTCGGCGGAAATCCCAAGAACCAAATCTCAAATTTCAAATCAAACAACCCGCAACCAACCCATTGAATGTTGGAACTTGAACATTCCTTGGTTCTTGGAATTTGGTTCTTGGGATTTTTGCAACACCCTCAGGCGGCGAACCGTTCGGCCATCACAGCCGACATCGGCGGGAGGACGCTTGATGGGGCGTGACGACTCGGACCCCAATCGTGCTCACGCCGCGTTCGTGTTTTCGTGGAGCAGGTTTTCAACCTGCTCCAATCCAGGCAGGTTGAAAACCTGCCCCACGGAATCGCGACGCTCGACACAGCCGTTCGCCAAGCCTCACGCCGAATCAGATTCGTCCCCTCAAAGCAGACCTCGCTGCTGCCGCCAGCCAGTTCGCCGCCGATCCGATTGCCGATGCTTG
The DNA here is from genome assembly GCA_031375695.1 of Planctomyces sp. Lineage (GTDB taxonomy): Bacteria > Planctomycetota > Planctomycetia > Planctomycetales > Planctomycetaceae > SXKJ01. The sequence continues at coordinate 5,265 of JANMIF010000473.1, read as the reverse complement.
TCCCTGCGAACGCGCACCGAACAACCAGACCAACTCGTCACTCGCCGACAGCCGACAACCAACCGGCCGCCTCCCTTGGGTTTCTTGTCAACGCGTGTAAAGCGTTTGGTCGTGTGGACGGGATTCGAACCCGTGACCGTCAGGTTATGGGCCTGATGCTCTACCATTGAGCTACCCAGCGATGCCGCGCCGTTTGTCACACCAGTTGGGAACACGTTCCACTGACCGATCTCTCGGAGCAAACGCACCTCTGGCCGGGCGTCATCAACACGTCACTTGTGGTTCGTCGCGATCCAACGAACCGAAAAGACGCCGGTGAGAGTCGAACTCACTCAAAGCTGCTTTGCAGGCAGCCGCCAAACCGTTTGACGTCGGCGTCGGAATGAGTGGCGAGTTGTTAGTTACGAGTTGCGAGTTGATGCGCCATTTCATGTCACTTCAACTCACCACTCGCCACTCCGAACTCGCCACTTCTTTACGTCCCTGCCAGGAATCGAACCTGGTCTTCGACCTTCGCAGAGTCGCGTGCATCCACCACACCCCAAGGACAGTTTTCAATTTCCAAATCTCAATGCCCCACCGAGGAGTCGAACCTCGTCTGACAGCTTCGAAGGCTGTCGTGCGTCCATCACACTCGCAGGGCGAAGGATCAAAGCTCCAAGTTCCAAAACCCAATGTCCAAGGAATGTCCAAATCCCAAGCTCCAAGTCCCAATCAGTCACGCAGCGTCTGTTGGAGTTTGGGATTTAGTCATTGGGATTACTTTGGACATTGGTGTTTGGGAATTGGGATTTCTCCCCAGAGCCGACGGCAGGATTCGCACCTGCATCCGCTGGTTTACGAAACCAGTGCCTTCTGATCGGCCACGCCGGCAAATAGAAAAATGCTCCGCCAAGGAATCGAACCTTGTCTGTCGATTTAGAAGATCGAGGTGCAACCAACACACTCGCAGAGCCAATCGAAATGTCCTCGCCAGGAGTCGAACCTGGTCCGCGACCTTCGGAGGGTCGAATGCCATCCATCACACTCCGAGGACTTGTTTCCATCGATAAGCCCTGCCGAGGAATCGAACCCCGTTCCGCTGTTTACAGGACAGCCATGTCACCATCACACCCGCAGGGCAAGCTGCTTTTTCTAACCCCTGATCCCCAACCCCTATTTCAGTGCCTCGCCTGGGGATTGAACCCAGTCCGACGGATTAAGAGTCCGCTATGCCAACCGTTACACCCGCAAGGCCGATTGTGACTGAACAAATTGTGGAGCACGCGGCTCGCGTGCGAGCGACAGTGTGAGGATTCGAACCCCATCCAGCGGTTTTGGAGGCCGCTTGCTCTCCCAGGAGCACACTGCCGAAAAACTTGGAGTGCTGCGGCTCGACGCAGCCCTCCATTGATCGCGGTCTCGACGTTCAAGTCGTCTCGCGATCACGTCGTGTCGAGCGACTTTCATCACGTCTGCTCACGACGACGTTTCAACTACTTCGACAACTTTCTCCCGCATTGAATGAAGGGCTGCGTCGAGCCGCAGCACTCCAAGGTCACTTCAGTTCGACGCTCCAGTACGCCTCGCTGAGGAACCGTGACCAGCTTTCAATACGTACTTCCGGCGAAGCATAGAACGCGCGCCAGGCCGGTTGAGCCGGCTTGTGCTTCAAGCGCAGACCGGCTTGTTCGGGAGTCCGGTTCGACTTGAACGCATTGCACGCCACGCAAGCCAGCACGCAGTTCGTCCAGGTCGATCCGCCACCCTGCGAGCGCGGGGTGACGTGGTCGATCGTCAGCTCATCGCTCCCCGGCTGAGCTCCGCAGTACTGACAAGTGAAGTGATCTCGCTTGAAAAGATTTCGCCGAGAAAACGTCACCGCCTGCCGAGGCAACCGGTCATAATGAGTCAACGTCACGACCTCCGGCACTCGCAACCGGATGCGGCCCGCCTGAATGAACAGCTCACCGTCGCGAGGCTTCAGCTCCGACCAGTCTTCCCACGAGTGCAACTGAAAGTCGCTGGGATCGACCACGCGAGCCGCTCCGCTGAACACCTTCACCAGCGCGCGAGCCACCGTCGAAACCGTGATCGGCTGCCAGTTCCGGTTCAGCACCAGAGTCGGTCGAGTGATCGTTGCGACTGACATGATGAATTCCTAAATGACGAATGACGAAGTACCCAATGACGAATGACGAATTCCCACGTTTCCAATTGCCGATGACGCTGCCGATGCCCCCTTCGGATTTCGGGCTTCGTCATTCCTTCGTCATTGGGTACTTCGTCATTCGATATTCCCAAAGGTGTCCGACGGGAGTTGAACCCGTACCTCGGCTGTCACAGAGCCGCGTGCAAACACCGCTACACAACGGACACAGTGGCCGAAGTGGGAGTCGAACCCACACGCACCAGATTCTGAATCTGGCCGCTTTTCCGTTTTGCGTACCCGGCCGATGCTTTTTGTCTTTGCTAATCGCGAGTCCAGGAGTCGCACCTGGATGACGTGGTTTATCGGACCCCGTTGAGCCTCGCTCACTCGCGCCTTGGAGTTCTGCGACTCGACGCAGCACTCCAAAGGTGGCCAAGGGGAGATTCGAACTCCCAACAACGGTGGTTTGAGCACCGCGCGACTTCCAGTTGCGCCACTCGGCCAATGTCATCAATCACAGCGGAAGACAAGGGATTCGAACCCTCATGCCCCCAGAGGGGCAATCGCGTTAGCAGTGCGACCCGGCCAACCGTATCCGGCTACCTTCCGAACAACTCCCCGTGATCCCGGATGGACTCGAACCATCGCTCCCCTGAATGTCGTTCAGGTGCCTTGGCCGCTGGGCTACGGGATCAAATTTCTCCATTCTTAGTGGACCTACCGGGAATCGAACCCGGGTCGCTTGCTTGCAAGGCAGGCATCCTTCCATTGAACGACAGGCCCAATTTCAATGACCGAAGTGGGAGTCGAACCCACATACACCAAGCTCTCGACCTGGCCGCTTTGCCATTTGCGTACTCGGTCAAAAGTACCAGGTCCGGGTGTCGCACCCGACTGTTGAAGGTTATGAGCCTTCACTGAGCACTGGCCCACCTGGGTCATGTTTTTACCTAGCCGTCACGCGGAGCGATGACGGCTACACAATTTGACTCGTGCCGGACTTGAACCGGCATCGCCGGCCTGAGAAACCGGGATCCTGCCGTTAGACGAACGAGCCGATCGATGACGCATGCGGGAGTCGAACCCACCTAGCCGATTTGAAAGACCGGCGTCCTCACCGAAAGACGAATGCGCCCACTTCACTGTCTGAATTTCAACGTTCCAAAGTGCGTCGAGGAGGAGTCGAACCTCCACTGCCGGAGCGGGTGGGTTACAGCCACTTGAGCACGCCAATGCTCAGCCGACGCAAATTTCGTTTTTCTGACTTCTGAAAACGTCCCCGATGGGATTCGAACCCACGATCTCGACCGTGACAGGGTCGCGAGCACTCCGCTGCTCCGCGAGGACTTACATAGCTCAGTCGCTCCCGCGACTGAGATTCCAAACTGCAACTCGACACTCAACTCAGTAGCTCAGGTGGGACTCGAACCCACAGCATCCCCGGTTCTAAGCCGAGGTGGTCTGCCGTTGCCTACCGAGCCAAATCTCTTACGAAACCAATCGCTTGGCAGGACTCCGGTCGCACACACCCATCGCCGAGTTCGATTCGCCATCATCATCCCTTTTTGTTGATTGATTCCTTGACCACTTTCCTTTGAGCGACTTCGCCCAAACCCACTGGCTCGCGCGGGATTCGAACCCGCAGCATCTCCGGGTTTAAAGCCGAAAGGGTCTGCCTGTTGCCTATCGAGCCGATTGATCCCGGATGGACTCGAACCATCGTTTCCCGGATGTAAGCCAGGAGTCGTGGCCGCTGGACCACGGGACCGTGTTGTTGCCTCACTCTCAATCCAGTGGACCGCATCGGGAATCGCACCCGAATCTCCGGTTTGCAGGACCGGCGTCTTCCTGTTGGACCATGCGCCCGAATCGTGCCGCCCGTGTCACCGAGCGGCACGCACTCAATCCGATTCCTTCAGCAGGAAGCGGTTGCTGATTGCCTTGAACGACATCCGACCGCCGAGTGCGAGACTGTGCATCTCGCGTTGCGATCGAATGACGATCCCTTCGCGTTCGTTGTTCGTGCCGGGATATTTCCCTTCCGCCAGCGTCAGCAACGACGCTTGCGAATGATCGAACGTCTCCCCCAACTCGATGACGTCCACAGCCGGGAGTTCCAGCCGAGCCAGCATCTGCCGAGTCTCGTCGTGTCCGAGGTATCGCGCCTCGCGCACGTCGAAGACGTTGAACACGAACAACGTTTTCTCCTTCAAGCCCAGCGGATTCTTCTGAATCAAGGCGGAAGCCGTGGGACTTGAACCCACAATCCGCTCAACGCGGACGCCTGTTTTCGAGACAGGTCCCTCATCCGGCCGGATGACTTCCGAGTGATCTCAAATTTCGAATCCCAAATGTCAGATATCTCCGATCTCAGATTTACGATTTTCACTCTGCGATTTGCCATCGCATTCCGGGAGTTGGAATCGAACCAACGCCTCCTGGTTCAGAGCCAAGTGTCGCGACCAACCGCAACTGTCCCGGAGTTGTTCTTGTTGTCATTCACGATTCGGGGAGGAGGACTCGAACCTCACATCACCGGATTCAAAGTCCGGTATCCGACCGTTAGACGATCCCCGATCAATCAATTCAGAGTGTCTTGTGGGAGTCGAACCCACCTGTCCAGCTTGGAAGGCTGGCACCTTTGCCGCTCGGCCAAAGACACAATTGTTGTCAAAACCCGAAATCTCAAATTCCAAATTTCAATTGAAATCCCACAGGCGGAAGGAGAGGGAGTTGAACCCTCAAGGCATTTCTGCTCGTCGGTTTTCAGGACCGCTACCGTCGCCAATCGGCTTGCCCTTCCGAATCGTCATCTCGTTCATTCCTTCGGGTGGTGCTGGCCGGAGCACGTGCGAGCGGGCACGCGACTCTTTCCTCCCGCCACCAACGGACCAGCACCACCCGCCGCGCCAGCAGGCACTCAACTCTCTCATCACGCACCCAGTGGGTCGGGAGGCGCTCGAATCCTCGTCTCCTGGTTTTCAGCCAAGCGCTACGCCGTCTCAGCTACCGACCCGATGTTTTGACCGATACCTAGCCGTCATCGCTCCCCGTGATGAGCCGATCGCTTCACGTGTCGTCGGCGAACCAATCGGCACGTCACCCGGGGCGATGAACGCTACGTAAAATAAGCC
>JANMIF010000431.1:0-4645 GCA_031375695.1 Planctomyces sp. | reverse complement strand
CTTGATCGCGTTCATCCTCACAAAGTCACCGATTCCGCCAGCCGTTGTCGGAGCGTTGTTGCTGGTCATGACGATTCACTTTCCCACGAAGTTTCGATTGGCGAGATGGCTGGAAGACCAACAACAAACTCTTGGAGTTTGAACAGAAGGAAACAGAGTAAACGAAGAAGAGATGGCAAGGTTGTTATTTACCGTTGAAGACACATTCCTCATTCAAGGACGCGGATTGGTTCCAGTCCCTGGCATTACACCGATTGGCGATGAGCGGTTCAGCTTCGGAGACAACATCCTCATCAGTAAACCAGATGGAACTGACACTCCAATGGCAAATTGGTGGCATTGAGATGGTCAATCCGCCGCCCAAGACATTTGACGTAGTGATCCTTTTGAAAGATCTCACGAAGAACGACGTCCCAATCGGAAGCGAAATCTGGTCCGTCGATTCGTGATTCCAATATCCCAACCCCAAACAGCAATCCCCAAGAATATGTCAACCGAACAAACAATTCGCGCAGTCGTTCAAGAAGTTCTCACTCAACTCCAAAAGCGCAACGGGTTCACCGCGCCGTCGAAGCCACGCAACGGCGATTTCGGCGTGTTTGCCAACGTCGATGATGCGGTTGCGGCGGCGAACGATGGGTATCAGAAGCTGCGGAACGCGACGCTCGAAACGCGGGCCAAGGCGATTGAGTGCGTGCGTCAGATCTGCGAGTCGCAGGCGGTGGAACTCGGCACGGCCGAGATGAAAGAGACCAAGATCGGGCGGCTCGATCACAAGATTGAGAAGCTGCAAATCCTGCGGCGCGTGCCGGGGATGGAGTTCATGAAGTCGGAAGTTTTTTCGGGCGATCACGGGCTGGCAGTGATTGAGGCGGCTCCGTTCGGAGTCATTGGAGCGGTCACGCCGGTGACGCACTCGCTGCCGACGCTGGCGTGCAACGTGATCAACATGGTCTCGGCGGGGAACACGGTCGTGTTCAATCCGCATCCCAGCGGCAAGTTCATCGCGTGCGAGGGGACTCGGCGGATCAACCGCGCGATCTACGAAGCGACCGGGCTGGAAAACCTCTTCACGATTGTGTCCGAGCCGACGCTCGAATCGGCCGCCGCGCTGTTTGCTCACCGAGGCATCCGGCTCCTGTGCGTGACGGGAGGGCCGGGTGTCGCGAAGGCGGCTCTGCAAGCGAGCAAGCGAGCGATCGTTGCCGGGCCGGGCAATCCGCCGGTCGTCGTCGATGAAACGGCGGACCTCGCCATCGCCGCGAAGTCGATCATCCAAGGGGGAGCCTACGACAACAATTTGCTCTGCATCGGCGAGAAGGAAGTGTTCGCGGTCCACACGATCTTCGACCAACTGATGTCCGAGATGAGCCGCGCTGGAGCACATCGCTTGAACGCCGCTGAAGTGGACCGCATGACGAAGGTCGCGTTCTCGCCGCCGGAGAAGCCGGGCGATCACTGGCACCTGAACCGCGGCCTCATCGGCAAAGACGCCAGCGTGCTGGCCGAGCAGATCGGCGTGAAGGTCGCCGCTGGCACGACGCTGCTCTTCGGCGAGACCAACGTCGACAACCCGTTCGTCCCCGAAGAACAGATGATGCCATTCGTCCCGTTCATCAAAGTTCGCGACGTGGCCGAAGGGATCCGCTTGGCGAAGGAGGCCGAACACGGCTTCCGCCACACGAGCCTGATCCACAGCCGCAACGTCCGCAACATGACGGTCATGGGCAAGGAATTGGACACGACGCTGTTCATCAAGAACGGCCCCTGTGGCGCAGGTCTCGGCTTGGGCGGCGAAGGTTATTTGTCATTCAGCATCGCGGGACCGACGGGCGAAGGTGTGACGACTCCGCTGACATTCACTCGACAGCGACGATGCACGCTGGTTGATGATTTGAGGATCGTGTAGCCATGCAACTTGGAAAAGTGATCGGCCATGCGACTTCGACTGTGAAGCATCCGTCGATGAACGGCTGGAAGCTGCTCGTCGTGCAGACATTGGATGCTAAAGACGGAGCCGATGGTGAGCCGGTCTTGGTCGTGGACAACTTGGGAGCCGGAGCCGGGGAACGAGTGATGATCACCAGCGACGGCAAAGCGGTCAGTCAGATGTTGGGAGACGACAAGTCTCCCGTGCGGTGGGCGGTGATTGGGATTGCGGATGACAAGAATTGACACAGGCACCACCTAGACAATCTCGGTGGCGGGAATATCGAAAACATGCCGTTAGTGTTGGACGAAAAACTGGTTGAGACGATTGTCGGCGAGGTGATGCATCGCCTCCGGCCGGCTTCGCAACCTGTGCGCACCGACCTCGGCACTTCCGACCTCAGCCGGCGAGCGGGGGACGTCTGCCCCCCCGTGGCTACGACACCGAAACACGCTCCGCCAACCGGGGGGCTGACGCCCCCCGCTCGCCTGGGCATTACTACGTTTGCCGTCACCGATCGCGTCGTCACCGCCGAACTGCTTGCCTCGCGGTTGAATGGGCAGAAGTGGGCGAAGGTCGCGATTTGTCCGAAGGCGGTGATCACGCCGAGCGCGTTTGATTACTTGCGGACTCACAAGATTGTCTGGCATCGGAACACGGCGGAGGCAGCACCGAATCCGAATAAGCCGATCACTCGCTGGAAGGCGTTGATCGTGACAGCGACTCCGAGTGTTCTGCAGGCAGTCGAGCACACTGAGAGTCAGACGTTCGGCAAGCAGTGGTCTCACGAGTTGCTCGGCGGTGCCGATGAAGTTGTCTCGGCCGCGACGAGTGCGATCAATCGGGGCGAAGTCAGTGGCCTCGCGGTCTTCGCAGACCACGCCGAACTGATTGCCTGCCGAGCCAACCGTAGCGACCGAGTCAACGCGGCCGTGGTTAGCGACGTCCAGTTGATCCCGGCGCTCAAGCAATTCATGCAGTTGAACCTGATGGTCGTGCGACCGTCGGGACGAAGTTTTTTTGAGTTACGGAATCTGTTGAAAGAGTTTGGAAAGGGTTCGTAGTTCCGGCTTTAGCCGGTTTGTTCGCCCAATCGAACTATGGACCGCCTAAAGCCGGAACTACGAACTCAGGAGCCAGCCATGCGAATCGCGGAGATCATCGGACGTTGCACGCTATCGGTGTGTCATCCGAGCCTGCGCGGATCAAAGTGGTTGGTTGGTGTACCGCTGACGCAAGAAGGACTTCAGAACGTCGCGGCTGGAAAGTCGAAAGATGCCGGTCGTAACGAAGCGTTTGTGATTTACGACGATCTAGGAGCCGACAACGGAACTTTGATCGCTGTGAGTGAAGGGGCAGAAGCAGCGGCTCCGTTTGCTCCCAATTTGAAACCGATTGATGCGTATTCCGCCGCGATTTTGGATCGCGTCGTGATTGAAAAATGAATGCCCCGTAGGTCAGGCTTGCCAGCCTGACCTGAATTGTAAAACAGGGTCAGGCTGGAAAGTCTGACGAACAGAACGAGGAAAACATGGCCAGCAACTGGAACAGTGGAATCAACGACCGGCGGATCAAAGAAGAGATTTGCGAGATCGGACGTCGCGTGTACGCGAAGGGGTTCGCGGCGGCGAATGACGGGAACATCTCGGTTCGCGTGGGACCGAACGAGGTCGTCTGCTCGCCGACGATGATCTGCAAGGGGTTTATGAAGCCCGAAGATATCTGTGCGGTCGACCTTGATGGCAAGCAAATCGCGGGGACTCGCAAGCGGACCAGTGAGATCTTGTTGCACCTGGCTATCATGCGTGCTCGCCCGGACGTGGTGGCGTGCGTGCATTGTCATCCGCCGCACGCGACGGCGTTCGCAGTCGCTCGTGAGCCGATCCCGCAGTGCATTCTGCCGGAGATCGAAGTCTTCATGGGTGAAGTACCGATTGCTCCTTATGAAACGCCGGGCGGACAGGATTTTGCTAACACGGTGTTACCATTCCTCAAGCCAGGGACGAACACGATCATCCTGGCCAATCACGGCACGATCAGCTTCGGGCCGACGTTGGAGCAGGCGTATTGGAAGACCGAAATCCTCGATGCGTACTGCCGGATTCTGCTGTTGTCGAAACAGCTTGGCGGTGTGACGTACCTCAACGAACAAAAGTCGCGTGAGTTGCTCGACCTGAAGAAGAAGCTGGGCTTCGACGACCCGCGGTTTCATGTCGAGGACTGCGATCTGTGCGGCAACGGCGCGTACCGCGATGGCTACAAAGAAGAGATGCCGCAGCCGTGTGCATTCGAACCGGCTCCGACGTATCCCGGCTACTTGCAGAAGCCGACGTATGCGGGCGGCAGCGTCGCGGGGAGTTCGTCGGATGTGGAGGGACTCGTGAAAGCGATCACCGAACAAGTCTTGGCGGCGCTCGGCAAGTAACTTGATGATCTTGGATTTGTTTTCACAGGACTCTTTCGATCCAAGCGGACGAGACGCACCAAGCGACCTGGCGCGGCGTGTCACAACGCTGGAAGTGAGAGATCGAAGGTATGACCGAACTCTGACGATTCTCGGCAGCCGGATGGTTTCTGGTTGGCCGATGAGGCAACAGACACGGCAGGCTAATTTGCCTTGTTGGAAGTGTAGCGCAGAATACGCAGAGAATTCGGGTGTTTGGCGTGACACGAACGTTCCGCCGTTGTTGGTCCGGGAGATTGAGAAGGTTTTGC
>JANMIF010000411.1:0-28269 GCA_031375695.1 Planctomyces sp. | reverse complement strand
GCGTCGCGTGTCGGCTCCGAACAGTTTCGGACCTTGCTCGTGCAGCCAGCGGAAGGCGTCCTGCAGGTCGGCCGCGATCTCCGGCAACTTCACTTCCGGAGCCAACCGATAATCGAGCGACACGAACACGAATCGCTCGCGCGTACACAACTCCAGAATCTGCTTGGGCACCTGCGAGCGGCTGCCGACGATGAGCGCTCCTCCATGAATCCAAACCACCACCGGCCGAGCCTCCGCCCCCTCCGGCCGATACACGTCCGCCTCCACCTTCACGTCCCCCACCGTCTTGTAAACGTGAGTCGTCTTGATGAGAGGCTTGTCGGTCTTCGTGTCGTTGTCTGCTGCCAAGGCGAATGCGCTCGACAGGAGAAACAAGCTCATCGAAACGGCACAGCGGCAGCGGAATCGAAACTGATGGTTCATCATCTTTTGTCCGTTGAGAGTGGATCGGAGAACTTCAAAGATTCATAACTGACGGCACTACTCGGTGCCAGAAGGCACGCTCTTGAATGATCGCAGGAAGGAGACCGGATCAAGAATCGTGATTTGCGGAAAGCTCGTGCGAAATGCTCGACCGTCTGGCATTTGCTCGTCCATCAAGTCCAGCAGGTCATTGTCGCGGCTGATGAGATACGTTGCTCCGGCAGCTACAGCCAAGTCGAGATACTTTTCATCTTTGGGATCGCGCGGAAGTGAAACGACTCGCGGAACTTCGCCAACCATGTGAGCTAATCGACTGAGCCGCACGAAAAATGCCGTCAGCGTTTCTTCAGTGAGCGCGGGAAACCTCTCCCGAATCTTGGGACGGCTCAGCACATCCCGAACTTCACCGAGCACTTCGGAACTCAGGCAAAGATCGACATGCCCTCTCTCTGCCAGACGCAAACAGGCTGCCGCTGGTCCATCGGGACACGCCGCCCCCTGCAAGAACACCATGCAGTCAAATACCACGCGGCTTGTCACCGGCTGGCCTCTTGCTGTGCGCGGAACACTTCTTGCCGCTCTTCCTCAAACAGCGTCGACAGCTCCGCTTCGGACATACCGCTGTCTGTCACCTGTCGCCGAAACGGAGCCAGGATTTCGTCCAGCGTTGGCTCGTCATTCAGACTTCGTTCGATCAACTCACAGGCCAACGATTCAACGTTTTGCCCGGCGCGCGTCGCCCGTTCAACGAGCTTTCGCTGAGTCTCCGCAGGCATGGTCAGGGTAATAGTCATCGTCCCCTCTGCTTCCGTCAAAATCGCGACCAACAATACACACAGTCGTCAGTCGAGTGTCGTTCCGCAGTCAGCGTCCATCGTTTGATTGGCCAATCGTGCCGAGCAAGATTCTATGTTCCCCCATGAATCCAAACCACCACCGGCCGAGCCTCCGCCCCCTCCGGCCGATACACGTCCGCCTCCACCTTCACGTCCCCCACCGTCTTGTAAACGTGAGTCGTCTTGATGAGCGGCTTGTTAGCGGAGGTCTTAGCATCGTCCGCGCCGAAGACGATGGCGCTCACTAAAAGTGACAGACCCCACGAAACAACACAGACAAGACCTGTTTGCAGGCGAAGGTTCATCGTGACGTTCTCTTTCTGGTTTTTTGATCGGACGAGATTGTTTCGTTCCGTAACACCCTCTCGCACGGCAGTACAGACAACCGGACAAGCAATGCTGAGGGCTTAGGTGTCGTACTTGGTACTAAAAACGTAGTCATCCGGTTTGGGTTTGAGACTCTTGTTTGCAATGCCAATGAAAAGTTTGGCCAAAGAATCCGCCAAATTCGCAACAGCATACCGATCAGCAGAATCTCGTTTTGGCAACAGAGTGATGATGCCGTTATAGGCAAGCGGCTTCACAAGATCGGAAAAACAATTCTCGAATTCAAATCCGTCGCGTTTTCGAGCTTCAGGCTTGGTCATCCCCTTCGCGCCCGCTTTCGCGATAAACGTCACGAGTTTTTCGCATGTGCCGTTTTCCAGACAGCGGAAAAACTTCTCATCCACTTTTTTTCGGGGCATTGTTACCGACATGATCTTTGTCCCTCGGTTATGTTTTCAGTTTTTTTTGCGCCTCGCCTCGCCTCGCTGTGACAAATCCAAAGCGGTGCTGACACACGCGCACTCCAAAGGGTTCGCGTCTCGTCCGCAGTCCAGAACCGCTGGCAGTCCCCACGCGAGACGTTCTAACCAGTCTCGCATTCACCGGCAAAGCCGCGTCATAAAGGCGGGGTCGGGGCCAAAGTTGTGATTGACCGTCAAGGGAGGCCAATCTCACTGTTTGCTCTGAGCCTCCGATGCACTCTGGTCCGAAACATCCGACTTCGCTAGCTCTTTTCGGCGACGGCGATCCACGACTATCGCCGCCACGATCCCAGCGATCGGTCCCGCCACGAACCCGGCGATCAATGGCGGCAGAGGTCCAATAAAATACGTCATGGTCTTCACCGTCTCATTATTGTCGGGTGTCAGTGGTTTCAGGACCAGCATTACCACAACTGTCACGACGACACACACGATGGGACTCATCGCCCATGTCACGAAAAGAGCCCTCAGCGGCGAGCGGAATCGCGTGGTGAACCAAGCGGTCATCGCACACGGCGCGACGATGAACAGCAAACAGCTAATGAGAAAATCCATTGGGCATCCCTTGTCGTGTTACAGAGTTCTATCCTCGTTCATGCCGCTTCTGACGAACGGTGATGCGCAGCAACGTAGCCCCGACCGGTGCGGTAAGAAACATCCCGATCTTGGTCCGCGTCTCGTTCGCAGTCCAGAACCGCTGGCTGTCCCCACGCGAGACGTTCTAACCAGTCTCGCATTCACCGGCAAAGCCTTTGGAGTGCGGTGGACCCAGAGGGTGCCCCGCACCGCTTTGGATTCCGTTACAAAGGCAATCCGAGTTCGAAACGAAAACGTACCGCACGGCGGGGATCAGCAGCGGCGACGTGAGCGGACAACTCGTCGAGGAAACCGCTGGTGACATCGCGAATGAATTGCCTCTTCTGCTCCTCATTCGTCACGTCCAAGTCGGACACAGGGAATAGAAAATGTTCCGCCCCGTCGCCACCGATATCCATCATATATCCCCTCGGCAGCAGCCACCCGTCTTCGATGAAAAGAATCTCATCGAGAAAAGTCATGACGTTGTCCACAGCCGCGTGAACTTCGGGGCCGATCTCGCGATCGACCGACTGCATCAAAAGCTCGACGTCGTCATGAAGCGGCATCTCGGAGTCTCTCAATCAACTTATTCGTTTGCGATTCACAACGCGTCCGAAGTTCAGAATCGCTGGCTGGTCCCACACGAGACGTTCTAACAACTGGGTACTTCTTCAAGCATTCTGGAAACTCAACATGGAGCATGTCGCTTCCTGAGTGGCTTCCTGGTTTTTGTCATCGAGACACGTTTGAAGTTAGTGTAAGCAAAACCTGCGTGCGACAGCCTAATTACTTGACATCAATGTCCAGCCTGACCTTCAAAAACAATTGAAATCCAGTACTTCTTCGTCTCCCTTGGATTCGTTGGACACCTCACCGTTTCTCACTGCGGTCGGAGCCATGTCAGCGGCGGCTTTGCCAGCGACGTCAAGTACGTCTCGCGAAAGGCGGCGAACTCGCGATCGCAGCCCTGCTGAGCTGCCATCGTTGCGGCACCGAATCGCAGGGCCTGCTGAATCGTGTCATCCGCCGCGCCGCCAAGCTGTCGAGTCAAATCCAGCACCTGCTTGATGCGCGGATCGGCTTCGATGCGCTGTTGAATATCCGGCCGAGCCTGCTTCGCGTCCGCTCGTTCGATGTGTTGAAAGATCGTCTGCCATGAGCCGTTCGGCATCCGCGCGCTGAACTGTGTTGAGATGGTCGCCTGCTGAACGTCATTGATCGTATCCAGTCGCGTGACACGAAAGCCGCGACACGGTTCCGCTTCCGCCACCTGAGCGGCCTTCCGAAGTGCTTCCTTCACCGCCGCTTGATCACGCTGTGGATCACGGCCTTTCGCGCCCTGCGGTTCGCCGAGCAAGTCGCCGAATTGCGATTGCAGTTGCCTCCGCAACAAGTCTCCAATCATTTGCGCGATGTTGAGTTCGCTCGGTTTGTCCGCGCGAACCAGCACTTCACCGGTCCCTTGAAAATGGAGCGGCCTATCAAACACAAACTCCACGATCGCCAGCCGCGCCGCCCATTCGTCATCGGATTGTCCGCGAGCCGGCAAACGTTCGATCAACGACAACGGCCAACCAACCGGAGAAACCGCCAGAGCCTTCAGCTCGCGAGCCACTTCGTCGGCGGGTTTCGTTTCGGCCCGTTCCAGTTGTTCCGCCCAGGCCCAAGCCAACAGTTGCCGGCGGTCGGGCGCCGTCGCTTCGATCCGGTCAACGTCGCGCATCGGAATCGTCAGCCACAAGAACTCCGGCTCAAACCGATTGGCTTGCGCCAAGTCTGCCTCAGCCGTTTCCAGTTGCTCGCGGAAAAAGCCCGTTAGCGCCGCAGGGGCCTCGCGTTTCGGTTCGGCTTGCAGCCGCTCGACGAGTTGCTCAAGCCCTGCCTTGTGCTCAGCCACGGTCTTTGCCAATGCCGATTCATGGAACCTCGGCTGAGTCGCTCGTAACGACTTTTCCGAAACGAGCAGTGTGACGACTTGTGGCGATCGCTCAAAAACCAACCCGCGCAGCCGCGTTCCGTTTTTCAATGCGACGTGATCGCCAGCAGGACGATCCGCCGCAGTCGCCTCGCCGGTCAGCAAGGCCACCACGACAATCAAGCTCAAGATCATGCGGGCTAACATCGTGAATTCCTCACAAGAACCCGAATTCCTTCGCTTCATTCCGTTGATCACGTCTCCGAGATCTGGCTTGACAGCCCGCCCGCCGCCGGGACGTAGCAGTGATTGACGTAGTCCATCACCATGCGGTCGGAGTTGAATCGCCATCCGAGCGTGCGGACCGAACGTTTGACTCGCTTGATCCATTGCAGTGGTAGATCGTCGGCATCGCGGTCGTAGTAGGTCGGGATGACTTCACGGCGCAGCGTGTCGAGCAACGATTTGAAATCACGCTCGTCCTGAATGTTGATATCGACGTGGGATCGGCCGGTACCGATCGCGAAACCGTTGGAGCCATCGAACGCCTCGGCCCACCATCCGTCGAGGATCGAACAGTTCAGCACGCCGTTGAGTACGACCTTCTGGCCGCTGGTACCGGAAGCCTCCAGAGGACGTCGCGGGTTGTTGAGCCATAGGTCAACGCCTTGAACCAAGTGCCGAGCCAAGTTGATATCGTAGTCTTCGAGGAAGATCACTTTGCCGAACAACCGCTCGTCTTGCGTTGCTTTCCAGATGCGTTGCAGGATCGCCTTGCCGTTGTCGTCGGCTGGGTGCGATTTACCGGCAAAGATCAATTGCACTGGCCGCTGTGAATCGTTGACCATTTCGGCCATTCGTTCAAAGTCGCGCATGATCAAATCGGTCCGCTTGTACGGCGCGAATCTCCGAGCAAACCCAATCAGCAACGATCGCGGATCGAGTACGTCCGACAGTCTGGCGATCTGTTCTTGATTGGCTCCGTTGCGAGCCGCCTGGGTGGTTAAGCGTCGTCGTGTGAAACCGATCAGCTGGTTTTTCAGCGATTGATGCGTCTCCCAAACTTCGCCCGGAGTCGCTTTCTCGAAGTCCGACCAAACTTCCGGTTCACCAGTATGAAAGTGCCAGTTCACGGGCAGAACGCGGTCGTACAACACTCGCATCTGCGGGGCGAGCCACGTCGGTACATGCACGCCGTTCGTGATGTGGCCGATCGGGATTTCTTCTTCGCTCTGCCACGGCCACAAGCTCGCCCACATGCGTCGGCTCACGACACCATGCAGCGATGAAACCGCGTTCGCCTTGCGGCTCAGCCGGAACGCCAGCACCGTCATGCAAAACGCTTCGTTCTGGTTCTGCGGGTTGACTCGCCCCAGGCCCATCAGCGTGTCGTGGCTCAGGCCAAGCTCATCACCCAGCGGGCCGACGTGTTCGTTGATCAACCCGGAATCGAAGCGATCGTGCCCGGCTTCGACCGGCGTGTGTGTCGTGAAGCAACAACTTGCCGCCGTTTCGCGCAAGGCCGCCTCGAACGGCAAGCCGTCGTCCTTGATCCGCTCGCGAATGATTTCCAGTGGCGCGAAGGCCGAGTGCCCTTCGTTCATGTGGATCACGGCTGGCTGAATGCCGAGCGCCGCAAGTGCTCGCGCGCCGCCGATCCCCAGCATGATCTCTTGACGAATCCGCGTCCGCTGATCGCCGCCGTACAACCGCGCTGTCAGCCGGCGATCCTCGTCCGAGTTCTCTGGGATGTTTGTGTCGAGCAAAAACAAGCGGATGCGGCCGACATCGCACCGCCACACGCGGGCGAAGATCGTGCAGTTCCGAGTCTGCACCGAAATCATCACTGGCTTACCGCTTGGATCGAGCGCCGGTTTGAGCGGCAGCTTGTCCGGGATTAGCGACGTGTACTTTTCCTGCTGCCAACCGTTGGCATCTAGAAACTGCGAGAAATATCCCTCGCCGTACAACAACCCGACGCCGACTAGCGGAGCACCCAGATCCGACGCACTTTTCAAATGGTCGCCCGCCAAGATGCCGAGGCCGCCGGAGTAAATTGGCATCGACTCGTGCAAGCCGAACTCGGCCGAGAAGTACGCCACCGGCCGATGATTCAAGATGCCGGCTCGCGTGTGCCCCCAGGTATCCTGCGAGGCCATGTATTCCTTCCAGCGACGAAAGGCGTAATTGATCCGCGAATGTAGGCCCAGTTCGCGCGCCCGGACTTCCAGCTTTTCCGGCGGGTATTCTTCGAGCATCACGATCGGATTGTGCCCCGAAGACGACCACTTCGGCTGGTCAATCGCCCGAAACAGCTCTGCGACTCCTGGCTGCCAACTCCACCACAAATTGCTCGTCAGTTCCGTCAGCTTCTGGTGCAACGCCTGATGCATCGTGTTCGATTCGGGCATTATTCGCGTCCGTCCTTGCCAAAGAGATTCCAAGAGTTCGCCTCGGGCTGAGGCGAGCGAAGTGTAGCAATCGCGAATGCCGGGTCGAGAGGGTCGTGAGACCGACAAAGGTTGGCCATTCGGGCTGATACCACTTCAAACTCCCGCGACTGTGTGGCGGACTTGTTCTGCCGCGATTGATTCGGTCTGCTACGCCGCATGGCTGACGAAATTTTCTTTTTCCATCAGGATCAACTTCCATGAATTACCGACTGCTCGGAACTACTGGCGTTCGAGTTTCTCCGCTTTGCCTCGGCACCATGATGTTTGGCGGGGCGACGGACGAAGAAACCTCAATCCGCATCATTCACAAAGCGATTGACCAAGGGATCAACTTCATCGACACCGCCGATATGTACGCTGGTGGGAAGTCGGAGGAGATCGTTGGCAAGGCGCTTGCCGGGAAGTGGGATCAAGTCGTGCTGGCGACCAAGGGGCGGCAGGTCATGGGGACCGGCCCGAACGACAAAGGAGGTAGCCGCTACCACATGATGCGAGCCCTCGAAGCCAGCTTGCGGCGACTGAAGTGCGAGCGGATTGATCTCTATTACTATCACGCTCCCGATTACGACACGGCCATCGACGAAACTCTGCGAGCGCTCGACGACATGGTGCGACAAGGCAAGGTCTCGAACATCGCCTGTTCCAACTACCGCGCGTGGCGGCTGTGCGAAGCGTTGTGGACCAGCGACCGGCTGGGCCTCAATAAGTTCTGCTGCGTGCAACCGCTGTACAACATCGTCAATCGTGATATTGAGGTCGAGTTGCTGCCGCTGTGCCAAGAACACAAGATTGGCGTGGTCAGTTACAGCCCGCTGGCTCGTGGCGTGTTGTCCGGCAAGTACAAGCCGGGTGAGTCATTTCCCGATGGCAGTCGAGCCGCTCGCGGCGACAAGCGGATGCGTGAAGCCGAACTTCGAGACGAAAGTTTCGCGGTCTCGCAGCAGATCGCCGCGTACTGTCAGAAGCGCGGCGTCGCCATGACGCAGTTCGCGTTGGCTTGGTGCTTCGCCAATCCGATTTTGACCGCGGCGATTCTCGGCCCGCGCACGATGGAGCAGTTCGACGACAACTTTGGAGCGATCAACGTCACGATCACCGCCGAGGACGAAGCCTTCATCGACAGCCTCATCCCGCCAGGCGAACACAGTGGCAAAGGTTTTCAAGACGTCGCGTATCCCGTTACCGGGCGACCACGGTAATGTGGCACGACGCTCCGCGTCGTGATTCGCGACGCAGAGCGTCACTCCACAATTCGAGGTTGATTGACTTGGCCGGGGCGGTGCTCAATGCTTCGCGAGCTTGTATTGAGGATTTTGGTTTTGGAATGATGACTGGTCGCGATGCTGTTTTGTTTGCCAACTTGTCGGCTCACCGTTTTCGCTGCTGATACTCGGCTGGCGTGGGAGTTGGATTGGCCGAGCAGTGCGTTGAGTTGGACCGTGTGGTTGCTCGCGTTGGCGGCGGGGCTGGCGTGGGTTGTCTCGCTGTCGGCTCGTGACTCGCGCGAATTGCATCCGGTTTGGCGAATGTGGCTACTGACTTTGCGGTGCGGCGTTTGGGCGGGACTGTTGGCGATCGCGCTCAATCCGCAGGAGCGAACGCAGACGACATCGTATCGACCGTCACGCGTTGTGATCGCGGTAGACACGTCGCTGTCGATGCAGTTGCCGGAGCGAAGTGCTTCGGATGGCGAGGGCGTTCTCGACGCGGAGCGTCGAGCCACAGTCGTGCGAACCCGGGCTGAAGCGGTGCGCGAGTTGCTCGAACAATCGGCATTGATTCGCGAGTTGCGGCGGAATCATGAGGTCAGCGTGTTTACGTTCGATTCGACACTGGCCGGTCCGCAAGCGTTGTTTTCGACAAACGATCCGAGAGTCGTTGTTGGCCGAACTTCCAGTTCGCCAGCACCGGCAACGGATGTGGACATTCAAAACACGGCTGCTGAATCGCCGCCGAATTGGGATGAGCTGCTGAAGCCGCGCGGTTTGGAAACGCGACTCGGTGAATCGTTGCTCGATTTGTTGCGGCAGGTTTCAGGGAAATCGTTGTCGGGCGCGATCGTGATTTCGGACGGAGCGGCGAATGCCGGCGTTGATCCGTCGGCGGTCGGCAATCTGGCGACGCAAACACACTCAAGGTTGATGACGGTCGGAGTCGGCAGCACTCAGCAGCCGGTCAATGTGATGATCGCCAGCGTGCAAGCACCGACCGACGCCCATCTTGGCGATCCATTTGAGATCGTGGCGTTTGCTCAGGCGGAAGGGTTGGCCGGGAAGAATGCCACGGTCGAGTTGTTGTCGCGGCCGGAAGGAGAAACAGCCGATCCGAGTTTGCTGGAATCTCGTGAATTGGTTTTGGGTGAGAACGGCGTTCCCGCAGAAGTCACCTTTCGGCTGAATCCGGCCACGGTCGGTTCGGTCGAATATCTGCTGCGAGTGAAGCCGGTCGGGCCAGTGCGTGAGCTTTCCGAAATGGATAACGAACGTCGCAAGACGATCCGCGTCACCGATCGCAAAACGAAAGTGCTGCTCTTCGCCGGTGGGCCGATGCGAGATTATTTGTTCGTGCGGAACATGCTCTTTCGACACTCGGCGATTGAGTTGGATGTCCTGCTGCAATCGGCCGATGTTGGAGCGGCGGTCAGTCAAGATTCGCGACGGATGTTGAGTGAGTTTCCGAAGTCACGTGACGAGTTGTTCGGCTATGACGTGATCGTGGCGTTTGATCCCGACTGGCGAAAAGTCGCACCGGAACAGCAGTCAATCTTGCGTGAGTGGGTCTTTTCCCAATCGGGCGGATTGGTCTTAGTGGCGGGCGACGTGTTCACTTCGACGCTGGCCGGCGGCGGCGAGGAAGTCAAACCGCTGCAAGAGCTTTGTCCGGTGACGCTCAGTTCGCTGGTGTCCGATGTGCTCTCGTCGGAGTCGAGCAGTCTGCAAGCGTGGCCGATCGGGTTCACTCGCGCCGGCCTGGAAGCGGGGTTTCTGCAATTGACGGATGAACCGATCGGTTCGACCGCCGTGTGGAAGGAGTTTCCAGGGATTTTCCGATGCTATCCGACGGCCGGCGCGAAGGCAGGGGCGACCGTGTATGCGAACTTCGCCGATCCTCGAACCGAGTCGTCGTATGGTCCGCCAATCTGGCTGGCATCGCAGTTTTACGGATCGGGCCGCGTGCTGTATCTCGGCAGCGGCGAACTGTGGCGGCTGCGCGCGATCGACGAAGAATACTTCGACCGCTTTTGGACAAAGGCGATTCGCGAACTGTCGCAAACTCGGTTGCGTCGTGGCACGCTGCGCGGGTTGATGCTTTTGGAGCGGAATCAATATCTGCTTGGTCAAACGGCACACGTCCGCGTGCTGCTCAGCGATGCTCAGTTTCAACCGCTTTCACGAGAATCGGTCCTGATGGACGTATACGATCCGACCGGTCGGCCGCAGTTGCCGCCGCTCAAATTGATGGCCGATCGACAACGCCCCGGCCAATTCGTCGGGGACTTTCGGTTGAACCTCCCCGGCATGTATCGCCTGGACCTGACCGTTCCTGATTCAACCGACAAGTTGACCGACAAGCTCGACGTTTCGCTGCCGAATCTAGAAACCTCGAATGCTCGGCAGAATGTGCAATTGCTCCGCGCTTTGGCGACGGAATCGGGCGGAACGTACTTGCAACTTGACGAACGGACGGCCGTTGAACTTCCCAAATTACTGCCGAATCACGGCGAAGAATTCTTGGTGGACGAGCGGCTGCGAACGCTGTGGGATCGGGACTGGGTGCTATATCTGCTCGTCGGTCTACTGTCGGCCGAATGGCTGACGCGGAAGCTGTTAAAGCTGGCGTGATGGATGTCCCTGGCGAAGCCGAACCCCGTTTCAATCGGCGGAGTTCTTGGTGAAGTTTGGACATGTGTGTCGTGCCAGTTCGCTTGTTTGAGAACTTGGTCGTGATAGCATGTTGTCTCACGCGGGTCGGCTGCGCGGGATGTGATCGCCACTGACCAATTGACTCATCCACGAAATCAGGAGTCCCGACTCATGACTCAAACTACTTCTGCTGCTCAATCTGCTCAGCGCGTCGATCAATCAACTCAATCTTCACGTCGTGATTTGTTGAAGGCTGGCGCGGCTGCGGCGACGTTGCCGGCTTTGGCGGCTCAATTCGCAGCCAGGGCGTATGCCGCCGGAAGCGACAAGTTGAAGATCGGACTCGTGGGTTGCGGCGGTCGCGGGAGCGGAGCAGCCGTGCAGGCGCTGACGGCCGATGAAAATGTCGAACTCCACGCGATGGGCGATGCCTTCGGCGAGGCCCTCAATGGCAGCTTAAAGAATTTGACGAATACGCAGGCGCTCGCGGCGAAGGTCAAAGTCGATGACGATCACAAATTCTCCGGATTGGACAGCTACAAGAAAGTGATTGATTGCTGCGATGTCGTGCTGCTGTGCAGTCCGCCCGGATTTCGGCCGGTGCATTTCAAATACGCGGTCGAGCAAGGCAAACACATTTTCACGGAAAAGCCGATGGCTACCGATGCTCCGGGCGTTCGTTCGATCATGGAGTCGGTCGAGATCAGCAAGCAAAAGAAGCTGGCTGTGTGTGCTGGCTTCTGCTGGCGGTACGACAACTCCAAGCGAGCTTTTTTCGAACAAGTTCATGCCGGCGCGTTGGGCGAAGTTCGCACGGCGTATGGCACCTATCTGACCAGTCCGGTCAAGCCGATGCCGCCGGCGAACACTCGGCCGGAAGGGATGAGCAATGCCGAGTGGATGGTTCGCAACTGGTACAACTTCACTTGGCTTTCCGGTGACGGGCTTGTCGAGCAGGCGGTTCACACGGTCGATTGGCTGGCCTGGACGTTTCAAGACAACCCGCCCGCCAGCTGCACAGCGGTCGGTGGCCGACAGATTCCGCAAGAAGGCGGGAACATCTTCGATCACATGGAACTGAACTATCTGTGGGCCAACGAAGCGCGCGCGTTTCTGTCGCAACGGCAGATTCCCAACTGCCACAACGAAAACAATTTGTATTTGCAGGGGACCAAAGGGACCGGCCAGATGGGGCCGCGAGGGACGGTCATCAATGGCGAAACCGAATGGAAGTTCAAAGGCCCCGGCAACAACATGTATCAGACCGAGCACGACGAGTTCTTCGCCTCAATCCGCAAGGGAGAGCCGATCAACAATGGCGATCGAATGGCCAAGAGCACGCTGATGGGGATCATGGGCCGCATGGCCGCGTATACCGGCAAGCAGGTTACCTGGGAAATGGCGCTGAACTCGCAAGAGACGATCGTGCCCGAATTCCCGAACGGCTGGCAAACGCAGGTCGAGTTCCCGAAGATGGCGATGCCGGGGATCACTCCGTTCGTGTGATGCCGTTGCGACGTGGGTTTCCTGACGGCTGATGCAGTGCAAAATGACGAGTGCAGACTGCAAAGTGAAGAATGCCGGAGACACCCTCGAGGTAGTTTCAAAACCGGATTTTGCCGTCGCCGCGTCCGCCAGAACGTGGGGATTTCGCCAACTTCCCCACGTTCTGGCGAACGTGGCTACGCTATTGCAACTGCCTCTATTCGCCAGTCGTTGTGATTTTGCACTTTGCAGTCTGCACTCGTCACTTTGCACTGAGCTGCTCATTAGTTTCTACGAATTCACTGCTGTGACGTCAGAAACTTATCGACGTCGTTCGACACGATCACGCCGTAGTTCATCGCTCCCAGCCAGCCGGACATGATGATGCCCACGGAGCCAGCGTGAAACAGGCCGGCGATTTGTTCTGGCAGCGTCTTGCTGACTTTCAGGCCTTCCCACTTTGTGCCGAAGGACGCTCCGTTCAAGTGCCGCGTGTAATGCTGAAACGTGCGCGGCGTGGAGGCTTCGATGTGCTCGACCTTGTCTCGGATGTTCGGGACGTATTGGTTCAGGCAATTGAGCGTTGTCTCGCACAAGTCGTTCTTTTGAGCTTCGTATTCGGCCTCAGGCAGATCAGCCCAGTCTTTGAAGTTTGCATTCGTAGACGAGACGACGACGTATCGATCGCTCCCTGGTCGCGTGGCCGGGTAATAAAACGAAAACGTGCGGCTGCTGATGTGCCGGCTAAGCATCGCTTCAATGTCGAAGCCGCGGTGCTCGGAATGAAACAACAAGTCGCCGCAATAATCGAAACCGATCCCCGGCTTGAGCGCGATGTAGACCTGGCAACTGCTGTTGTTGAGCCGCACGGCCTTCGTTTCTTCGACGAACGCCGGATCGAAGTGCTCTTCGCCAACCAGCTTCAAGATCGTGGCTTTGATGTTTGAGTTCGACACGACACAGCGGCAACCAATCCTCTGACCATTCACGATGACTCCCGTGACGTGGCGCTGCGAATCAACCTCGATCCGCTCAACCTCGGAGCGGATGCGGATATCGACTCCGTTCTTTTCCAGCTCAGCTCGCATCTGCGTGATGAGCTTGTCGGTCCCGCCTTCGAAGGTGAACACCCCTTTGCTCATAAAGTTGGAAAAGACGATGCCATAGGTCAGTGCCGGATCTTCGAGTGTGCTGCCGTTGGCGTAAGTGATCGGCTCCATCAGTAGCCGCACAACATCGCTGCGGCCGGGAAAAAACTCGTCGAACAGTTGCCGAGTCGTCGTGGCTTCGGCATCGAAATGATTCATAGCCCGCGCGGCGTCGAAGAACTTTTGGACCGTCTCGCCGGGGACGTTGAACTTTTCGATTAGCAGCCTCGTGAAGTCTTCACGGTTGAACGTCGTAGTCAACGAGAACTGCGGGTTCTCGAACCGAATTCCTTTAAGCTGCACAATGCTGTCGGCGATCTCCTGAGTCCAATACTTGCGGCACGACTTGATCATGCCGATTGGAAAACCGTGCAGCGAGATATCAAAGATGTGCCCGCCCGCTCGCTTGAACCAGGTCGCCATGCCGCCCAACTGATAATGATGCTCCAGCAGTAGCACCGAATAACCGGCCCTGGCGAGAATATTGGCCGACGTCAGCCCGGCCAACCCGCTGCCAATGACGATCACGTCATATTGGTCTTTGGCACCTTTAAGAAAATCCTTCGCCATCGGGAGTTGCTCGTAACCTGTCGGAAATCAGTGGAAAGAGTTGAAAACGATCGCAGCCCGGCCGAACCGATTTCCGCTCGCGGGCTGCATCGGGGCGGGAGTTTAGGTGCCGCCGAACCGACTTTCCAACAACTTCCAACGAAAGATGTCCTGGAGAGCCAATCGCTCTCGCTCGTCGTTGGACGAGACGATCTCAAATTGACCGAACTTCCTTATGTCCGTAGATTCCGCCCCCCTTCCGCCGAGAGCTGTCTGCTCTGGGCTGCGATTCCTGCTGGTGACTCCTTTCCGATTGGCTCCGCTGATGCGGTTCCGTCTGGTCTCACGAATTTCTTGGCTGCTGGTTTTGAGCAGTCTGCTCGCCGCGTGCGACAGTCTGCCGATGGGGACTTCGTCGGACGGCAAGAGCACTGTGTTCAACAAGAGCACGGCGTTCAAACTCCCGCCGCTGCCGGTCGCACGCGATGCGGTCGAACTGGAATTGGTGCTGATCGATCGTCCTGTCAGCGACCCGCTGTTGGGGAAGTCGCTGTGGCGCGAAGTGGATCAAGTCGGCGGGTTGTCGCTGGAACAACGAGCTGCCGTGCGCGAGGCGGGATTGCAAGTCGGGCAGGTTGGCTCGACGCCGCCGGATGCACTGCAATCGTTGATGAACTTGGCGGAAGATGAGCGTGAACAACAACGGCGAGAAGCCAACGGTATTCCGAAAACGGCAGCCAAGCGAATCGTCTTGCCGACCGGAACCGATTCTGAAATCTGGACGAATGAGCCGGTTGCCGGGTTGCCGTTTCAAGTGCCCAATGGCAAGAGCCGCGAACTGACCAACGTTCGCGGGTTGTTGCGAATGCGGGCCGAGCGGACCCAGGACGGCTGGGTGCGGCTCGACTTCGTGCCGGAACTGCATCACGGGCAAACGTCCACTCGCCCATTCGCCGCCGCCACCGGCTGGATCTATCGAACCGCACAAGAAGTCATCCCGTTGTACGACACGCGATTCTCCGCGCATCTGAGCGTCGGAGAGATGTTGGTCCTCTCTGCTGACCGGGATCGCTCCGGATCGCTAGGCCAACAGTTGTTTCAATTCGAAGACACGACTGGAAAGAAACAACGAGTCGTCGTGATCCGCGTCGCCGAACTCCGTGAAATCACCCCGGTCCGCGTCAAACGCGCTGCGGCGAATCAATAGTCGAGCGATGTCGTGGGCGGGCAGGCTGAAAACCTGCCCAACGTTTATGCGACGGCTGCTTCTGGCTTCAAGCACTTGCCGATTTCGCGAACCGCTTGCCGCAAGCGCTGAGCATTCTCGACGATCGCCAACCGCAGATAGCCTTCGCCCTCTTCTCCGAAGCCACGGCCGGGGCTGACCGCCACGCCCGCCTCTTCCAACAGTTTCATCGAGAACTTGAGCGAGCCCATCTGTGCCCACGGCTCGGGAATCTTCGCCCACACGAACATGCCGGCCTTCGGCTTTTCGATCTCCCAACCTTGCCGAGTCAAACCGTCACACAACACATCGCGGCGACGCTGATACTCTTCGCACAGCCGCGCGATGGACTCATCGCCGTGTCGCATCGCCATGATTGCCGAAATCTGAATCGCCTGGAAAATTCCGTAGTCGTAATAGCCTTTGATCGTCCCCAACGCCCTCACCATCTCGGAGTGACCGCAGCAAAAGCCAATTCGCCAACCCGCCATGCTGTAGCCTTTGCTCATCGTCGTCAGTTCCACGCCAACGTCGATCGCACCGGGAGTCGAAAGAAAGCTGGGTGCCACATAGTTGTCGTAGCAGATGTCCGCGTAGGCGAAATCGCTGATCACCAGAAAACCATGCCGCTTCGCCAATCGGACCAAGTCCACATAAAATTCCTGCTCGATGCACGTCCCTGACGGGTTGTGTGGAAAGTTGACGATCACCAACTTCGGTTTCGGAAATAAGTGCTCGCAGGTGTAAGCCACGTTGCTCAAGAATTGTTCCGGCTGTCGGACATCGACCGCGATCGCATTTCCAGAAGCTAGCATCACAGCATAGGAATGAATTGGAAAAGTTGGTGCCGGCACGATTGCCGTATCGCCTGGCCCCATCATTGCCAGGCACATGTGACTGAAGCCTTCCTTCGAGCCAATGCACGCGATGACTTCGCTCTGAGCCGACAGCTTCACGCCGTATTTGCGGTCGTATCGCTTGGCGACCTCCTTCCGCAGATTCTCGATCCCGTTCGACACCGAATACCGGTGATTCCGCGAATCGGCCAACGCTTCAATCATCTTCTCGATGACGAATTGCTCCGGTGGATCGGTCGGGTTGCCCATGCCGAGATCGATGACGTCAATGCCATCGACTCGCTTTTTGTGCTTCAGTTTGTTGATCTTACTGAAGATGTACGGCGGCAACCGCTTGACCCGGTCGGCGACCGGAATTTGAAACGGCTCATCGGAAAAAGATTGTTCGGTTTCAGATCGCATGGCTTTTTTGATTGAAAAGTTGAGTGACAAATAGACTGGCGCGAGTCACAAGACTCGGCCAGGGGGCGGGGATTCTAGTTGGGAAGCCCAAATCCCGAAATCCGAAACTCCTTTGGAGTGCGACGATTGATTCTTGGTCTTCTCGGCGATGGCGAAATCACTCGAAATTAACTGGCAACATTCTGATCCGAACTAAAATGAAGCCGGGAATCAATTCCCGCACTCCAAAGGTCGGTTACTCCCACGGCTGATCCAGTCGCGGCCCCGGCTTATGATTGTCCCCCTCACGCTGCGTGATTCCGTGGGCGTCGAAGAATTCACACAGCGGGATTGAGTACTTGCGACTGACCCCCCAGGCATCGCGCAGTTGAGCGACGGTCGCTTGGCCTGATTTACCAAGTTCGGCCGCGCCGAGTTGCCGAGCGTTTTCGATCGCGGCCGGAGAAAAGTACAAATCCGGGGCGACTTTCACCAACAAACCGTCTTCGCAACTGACGTGCAACAGTGGTTCGATCTGCTCCAGCGTTTGGCCAACATCCGACGCGAGTTGTTTTGTTGTCCGCGGCGACAAGCCCTGCGAGTTGATCTGCTCCAGAATTTTTGCGCGGATGGCATGCTGATTCTTGGTCAGCTTGGCTTGCGCATCCGCCGGACCAATTTGCGAACCGACTCGCACGAGCCGACCGCTCGTCAACAACCGATCAAAGACAGCATCGAGTAACAGCGACGGTGCAATCTCGCGCGCCGTCGACACAAATCGTTCGCGCGGTAACGCGCGGCGCGGCTGATGTTTCGCCAAGACTTCGCGTATCGTTTTCATCACCGAATCCGACAACGCCGCCAGCCGGTCCGTGTGAATCAACAACTCCCGCTCGCCGCGCCGCAAGGCCGTCAACTGACCGGCAGCTCGCAAGCCGTCGAGCAACTCGTGATATCGGGTGGCCGAGATGCCAGTTCGTCGCACCGCCTCCAACGGAGATTCGTCCAAGACGTCTTTCTGAGCAATCAAGGCCGACAGCCGAGCCAGCTCCGATTCCGCCGACCATTTCCGGCCGAGCGAACTCAAGTCTTTGATCCGCTTGCCAGCCGGCAGGCACGGATCGAGCACTCGGCCTCCCGCCACGGTCAAGCTCGGCGAGGTCCGTCGCAGAATGAATCGCTGCCCGTGCGTCGCCGTGATCGGCTCTTGAGTCCGCAGTTCCGCAAACCCCACTGCGCCAGGCACGAGCGTTTGCCCTTTCAGGTTCAATCGCGCGAGCACCTCCCGCGTGCCAAGATGCAAGCTCAAGACTTGCCGATCTCGCAGCAACAACGGCGACGACGTCAGATGCCGCAACTCGACCAACATCCGCCGTGTCGGCTTCAAGTAGCCCGGTGAGGCCAGTTCGCGGCCGCGCGACAACTCGTCAAGCTTTACGCCCGCCAAATTGATCGCCGTCCGCTGCCGCTCCGACGCCTGATCGGCCGCCAGCCCGTGATGCTGCACTCCGCGAACTCGGACTTCACGTTGATCGGGCAAGACTTCCAACGTCTCGCCCGCCGTGATTGAGCCGCTTATCACCGATCCTGTCGCGACCGTTCCATGCCCAGCCACGCTGAAAACCCGATCGATCGGCATCCGAAACCAATCGTTCGACTCCGGCAACACTACTTCGTTCGCCAGCCGCACAAGTGCTTCCTGTAACTCGTCGAACCCGTCTCCCGTTTCCGACGACACCGGAACGATCGGAGCACCTTCCAAGAATGTGCCGCTCACCAACGTCTCGATATCTGCCTGAACCATCTCGACGAAGTCCGGCTCAACCAAATCGACTTTCGTGATCACGACCAAACCACCAGCGACACCGAGCAGTTGCAGGATTTCCAAATGCTCCCGCGTCTGCGGCATCACGCTGTCGTCTGCGGCGATCACCAACACGGCCAGATTGATCCCGGTCGCCCCCGCCACCATGTTCTTGACGAACCGCTCATGCCCCGGCACATCGACAACACCAAACTCAAACCCCCCTGCCGAAAAATGAGCGAACCCCAGATCAATCGAAATCCCGCGCGCCTTCTCTTCTGGCAACCGATCGGTGTCGATCCCGGTCAGCCGTTTGACGAGCCGCGTCTTGCCATGATCAATATGCCCAGCGGTCCCAATCACAATGTGCCGCGGTCGTTCAACGTTCGTCATGTTCTGCGACCACCTGGCTTCCGCCCCGCTTGACTGAAAATCTCCGGTCGATACGCTCCGGACCTACTGAACACGCCGTTTCAATCTATTCAAACGAATCAATCGCCACCGTTTCGCGAAGCGTCACGAAGTTCCAATCGACCCGGATTCGTTGCGACGCAGTTTCGTCAGTCTGTCGACGCGGGCCAAGGGAGTCGGTTCGCAAGTCCTCTGCCACGGAACTTTCGCGGCCATCCATATCCCTGTGTATTCAGAAGGAAATCACCATGAAGACACCCTCAAAGAAGCTCCCTTGGTTCACTGCTTGCACGCTCGTTCTGACAACATTCATCTTGGCCTGTGCTCAAGAGCCTGAATCCAATCCGGGGGCGCAGCTCCCAAAGAAACAAACTGTTGTCGACCTGGGATCGCCCGTAACCTCGACAGATAGAGTTCCTCCCAAGGCCGTTGCTGAAGGAAGTTTGGAAGTTATCGAACGTCGGCTCTCGTCGCTCGAAGAAAAGCTCGACAGGCTCGATGCCGCGATCAAACTGATGACCAGCGGATTGGCCAAAGGTGATGTCGAAGCCATCGTCGAGGAGAAGCTGAAAGCCCAGAAGTCGAGCGATCCCAAATCAGCTGTGTCAGGAGAAACGACCATCGCAAAGAAAGACACGGCGTTGGTCGACATACAGATCAACATGAAATCCATGGCACTTCAAATCGGCGACCTCCGTGCGGATATTCAGAATCTCGCTGTTGATCTGCCGAAAACCTTGAAAGGTGCAATCGCTGCCGATCTGCCGAAGCCGAAGGAACGCGAGGCGGTTATTTTGATTCGCAACCGCACCGGCGATTCGCAAATCTTTTACGTCGAGGATGAGTCCTGGCGAATCCCATCCGACGGTGATTGGTACACGATCCCCGTCACGCTGCGTGGCGATCAAGATTCTGTTTCAGGCCAAGTCTATCCGTTCGATCGCCCCAAACGCCGAGTGTTCACGGAAGTCGAAGGCCGATTCGTATGCCGAGTCGATATCACTTTGCAGCCCGTTCGATAGTTACGGCGTTCGTGTGTGGGTGCCGCGCCGTCAACCACTGACGCCAACGTGATTCGAGTTCCATTTGGCTGCGGATCCCGTAGTGCTTACGGCCTGCGGATTCCCAGCCATTCTTTTTTCCGTCGAGTGCAAATTGGAACAGAACCGGCGAGTCCGACGCCTCCATTAAGAATTCGACCAGCGAATTGGAAACGGCGTAAAATGTCGGCTCATCCGCACTGATTTTCGTTTCGTTCAGGATGTCACCGAGTGCCGGCCAGCGTTTCGATCGGACGGCCGTGGCCAAAATCTGATGCCGCACCACAAAGTGATCGGGGCTGTCTTGGTACGCTGCGATCCCTTCGTCAACCCAACGTGGCAACTTGTCTTGGAATGCAGTTGCCAACACGACGTGTGTCAGTTCGTGAGCGAGGATGTGTTTGACGACGTTATCTCGCGTTGACCGAATGGTGACGCTGTGAAAATGTTTGGCGGGATCATCCTTGGGCCAAGTCCAGCCGACGTATTCCTTGGGAGACAACCGGACGTGAACGACACATGGCTCGTGCCCTTCGGGAAATTCTTTGCCCAGCCACGCCAGCGATAGTTTCTTCCGCAATGATTCCGACTTCGCAAGCAACTCATCCGACAACTCTTGGTCGGGAGCGTGAATCACAAAATTCTCGCTGACCGAATATCCGCTGATCGGAGTTTCGTGCGCAATCTTGACAGGCCCAAGACACAACATCAGCAAGATCGCATAACCGGTCATCAATTCGCCCTCCCTGGCTACTGACGGGTTGATTCATTTAACGACACGACAACGTCTTGTCATCGCGGGGCGGGACACTAGTGGCTTGCTGTCAAATTCAGCAAGAAGATTTCCGACTCAACCAAATGGATCTGAATCGAAATCATTACGGCGGGCGGCTTGAACTGATTCGACCACGCTTGCCCGTTATCAAACGACGGTGGCAGGTGGCGGGTCACGTTGGCGGCGGCAGAAAGATCAGGGATCGATGGCTGTGACGACCACCACAGAAATCCAAAGAGCCGCATCGCCACGCCGGTCTGCGTGAAGAGCGATGGGAAGCGCCGAGGCACTACGTTCAATCCAACCCGCAAACGAAATCAAGCGACCGCACCGGGCGGCAACGAGCGTATAAAAATTGCCCGGCGAGGATTTGAACCTCGACTAAGTGATTCAGAGTCACTCCGTAGTGAATCACAACGCACCAAATCAAAACGAGTTACGAAACGACGTTCACGCCGTGGCAGTTCTGGTGGCAGTAGCTCACCGGGAACCGAACGCGGCGAAGTGGTCGGTGGGTCGGTTTCGAGTCGGGCGGAGTTGCTGCCGATCAAGGCGGATTCGTTCTCGGCCGCGCTGGCGATGATTGCTTCGCTGCCGTTGTCGGATGCGGAGAAGGCGGACGCGGTGCGGCGGTTGATGGCGGAGCAATTTCAACACCGGGGGGAGGGCTAAGCGATGCCGTTTGCTGATCCTGAAACACAACGGACCTACCAACGCGACTACAAGCGGCTGCAACGGGCGGGCGGGAGTCAAACTCCCGGTCAAACCCGGTTGCCGGTCGAGTTTGGATTGAAGACGGCGGCGGACGTGCTGGCGTTGCTTGACGAACAAGTGGCGGCGGTGCGGCAGGATGCTTCGCTCGGCTCGGTCGAGCGGGCGAAGACTGTCGGGTATCTGGCCGGCATCGCGTTGCGAGCGATCGAAGCGGGGGACGTGGCGGCACGGGTGGAAGCTTTGGAGTCGATTTTGAAATCACGACCGAAGGAAAGGGACGCGGCGAGGGGGCACGGTCTAGGTTCTTTGGCGGGGTGAGTGGTGCAGTGGGGCGATGCCCCTATCGCGACATTTTCACACGGACACCACTTTTTTTTCGTGGAAGAAAGGAAGAATCCAAATGGCAAAGAAGATGGCAGCAAAACTGAGCGACGACGAATTGAGGGTTGCGCTCCGCGCCGTGCCGCAACGGATCGTTGGGCAAATGTGCGGCGGGCGTCAGACGGGGCACTTGCAGCGAGTGGCGAATCGCTGGGGCTTTCCCATCGACGGCAAGACGGTGGACCTGTTTGCCGTGATGACTCGACTGTGGTCATTTCTTACGCAGTATGGGGACATTCTTGCGGCCGTGATGAATGACGCAATTGAAGAGGGTGATGACGACCGTCTGGATGTGCGATACCTGCGGGCCAAGACGCGGAAGACTGAAGCGGAAGCGGCATCGGCGGAATTGCGAGTCGAAGAGCGAAAAGGGACGCTCTGTTCCAGAGACTTCATTCACGATTTCTTGATGCGTTTGGCGAATCGGATTCGTTGCGCCGGAGAACAAGCTCAGCGGAACTGGGGCGAGGACGGCTTTGAAATCTTCCATCAGCTTGAACTGGCCACCAGAGACGACATTGCACGGATCGGAGCGAAAGAATCGGAGCCGGATGCGGTTGAGGCCGACGCGACGGAAGCCAAGCCATCGGGCCGATCACGGCGCGTCTCGAAAGCCAAACGACCGCGATCATCGCGATGCAGTACATCGAAATGAGAATGGGCATGGTGCTCATTGAAGAATTGGGACTTGTTGGGAGGATGAAAACATGCGAACTGAAAACGATGCCGCCGAAGCTGCGGAACTGGACGAGCAAATGAGCGTTTTGCTCGCCATGTTGAGCGACGCCGATCGCGCGGAAGTTCTGGCCGATATCGCCGCCGAGGAATCTCGGCGGAAAGAACGGCAGCGAAAAGCTGTGATCGAGGAACTTACGATTTTCGCCGATCACTTGTCGCTGTGAGCAGTGAAATGGGTTGGGCGGTTGCATCCCAGCGATTGAGTGCTCGTCAAGAACAAGTTCCTGTCCAGCAACAGGAACTTGCGAGGCACTGAAAAGCCGATGCAAGCGAGAATGGTTTCCAGTTTCTTGAAATGATGAAGCCCCGCGATGTGTGGGGAGTGAGCGTTCTGGGTTCGACACGCCTCGATTGGTTTCAGTGGACAATGGGCTGATTGTTGACGAGTGCTCAACGAATCATTGCGATGGCGGCTTGAGAACCTGCCGACCTCGCACTGACTGACATTCAAATGGCGTCCAAAGGCATCACGAATTTTGCGCTTGATGAAACTCCGATCGCAATTATTGACTTTGAAACGACCGGATGGACTACTGGTATCGACCGCGTCGTTGAAGTGTCGGTCGTGCGCCTCGATCCCGGTGAAGAACCCAGAATTGTCTTTGACTCGCTGATCAATCCGATGCGGCCGATGGCTGCGACGGAGATTCACGGACTCACCGATCAAGACGTTGCCAATGCTCCGCAATTTGCGGACATCGTGGGAGAGCTTCTCGGCGCTTTGAGCGGATGCGTGATTGCTGCGTACAACGTCTACTTTGACATGCGGTTCTTGAGCTACGAACTCGACAACGCGGGAGTCTTTCACGAGCCGCCTCATTTTTGCGTGATGCGACTGCGAAAGATGCTCGGATTGGGTGCGGTGTGCAAACTTGAGGAAGCGTGTCGCCTTCACAACGTAGTACATCAAAGATCACATGCCGCTGCCTCTGACGCCTTGGCATCAGGCTTTCTGCTCGCCAAGTTTCTTGAGACGGCACGAGGGCTGGGCATCCGAACTTTTGGAGATTTGACCCGATTCAAGCGGCGTCACAAGTACAAGTTCTTGCGTAGCTTCGCGAATGATCCCTTTCCGGTTCCAACGGGACTCGCACGTCCATCAGACCAGCAGCAGACGCAAGCGGCGGCACAAAAAGTGGGCGTCTTCGATCAGACTCGACATGCCATCGCTGAATACTGGGATGCCGTCTCGGAGATGATCACCGATCTGGAAATCACGGAACGGAAAATTGAAGAATTGCGTGCCGCACAGGATCGCCTTGGTTTGACTGTCGAGCACGTTCGGTGGGTTCATGCGAAGGCGTTTGCCAGCGTCATCTCGCAATTGGGTGAAGACCGATCCGTTGATGACCGAACAACGCGACGACTGGAAAAGCTCTATGACTCGATGTCCAAATTGGGATGGGCACCGGGCGAGGGAATCGCAGGCCCTTCACATGTGGAACGCAAATCGCCGCCAAGACGTGAGAACACTCAGGTCGTGGAACCAGACGACACTTTTGTAATCAAGTGCGACAACTGCCAGACAAGACTGAAGGGCGAACGGCGGTTCGCAGGTCGTCAAGCAAAATGTCCACGATGCGGTGTTGTCATCCAAGTCCCTTCCGCGCCGAAATTGGTGTCTGCGGCTGCCGGAATTCCGCCCGCGACTGTTCGCCAAAAAGAATTCGCGCGATTCCTTGGGATCGCCTTTCCGACGGATATCAACCGTCGTGAAATCAGCTTGCTAATTGATGAAGCGCCAGCGTCTGAGCGTCAAAGGGAATTTGCACGATCCCTTGGTATCAACATCCCAATGGACATCAACCGCCGGGAAATCAGCGCGTTGATTGATGAAGCCCTCACAGACGAGACAGCGTCAGTAGCACCAACGTCTCAAGGTCAAATTATCGTGGCTCTCACGGGGGCTGCTCACTTCCGGTCGATTCAGCAAGCGATCGACGCGGCAAGTTCGGGCGATACAGTGGTCGTGAAGCCCGGCGTTTATCGAGAGGCACTGATCCTCGACAAGCCATTGAATTTGTTGGGTGACGGCGCGGTCCGAGACATCGTCATTGAATGCGAGACCGATTCCTGTCTTGTCGTGGACACCACTCGAACATTCGTGAAAGGTGTGACTTTCCGCTGTCGTGCAACAGACGAAAATCATAATCGCGCCGGTGTCATCAATTACGGCGAGTTACGAATCGAAGACTGTGATATTCAGGCGTTGGGGCCATGCGTTTTCGTTTCTGGAATCGCGGCCAAGGCGACAATTTGTCAATGCCGACTTCACGATAGCAAAACAGGCGGCATTCTCGTCGGCGAGAATGGCCGCGCGACAATCGAGAATTGTGACGTCTTTGAGAACCAAGGGGCTGGCGTATTCAGCGCAGATGGAGCCCGCGTGATCGTCGATAAATGCAGGATTTATGGGAGCCTGGAATCTGGCGTGTTGGTTGGCGAGACCGGTCGCGCGAAGATTGAAGACTGTGACATTTTTCACAATCAGCAGGCTGGCGTAGCCACCAGCGGTCGGGTGATTGTGCGGAAGTGCAAAATTTACGGCAACATAGAATTCGGTGTTTCTGTTCACAACGCCGGGCGTGCGGCGATTGAAGACTGCGAAATCTCAGGGAACAAAGGGGCTGGCGTAGCCACGACAGATGACGGCAAAGTGATTGTAAGAAGGAGCAGAATCCACGGCGGTGGCAGCCAAGGTGTATTCGTTTTGAAGAGCCGGGCGATTGTCGAGGACTGCGAAATTTTCGATAACAAATCGCTTGGCATCGGAGTCAGCGATGGAGGCAAAACGATTTTGCGAAATTCCCAAATCCACGGTAGCCCAGATTGCGTTGGCGTTTTTGCAAACGGAAGGGCATCAATCGTTGCTTGCGAGATCAGCGAGAGCACAAATTCAGGCGTGATTGTGGATCATGGGCGAGTATCAATCGAGGACTCCCGAATTTTCCAACACAAGATGGCTGGTGTGACTGTGGTCAATGAAGCGAAAGCAACGCTTCTGAGGTGCCAGATCTACGCAAGCCAAGAACATGTGGGGTTACAAGTCGGCAGGGAAGGGACTGCAATGATCAAAGACTGTCGAATTTTTGAAAACAAAATAGTTGGCGTCCTCGTGGCTGAAAATGGTACGGCGACAATCAAAGACTGCGACATTTATCAGAACTCTCTTGCTGGGGTAGATGTGGAAGAAGAAGGTTACGCAACAATCCTCCGGTGTGAGATACACGACAATCAAGTACACATGGGCGTGCAAGTCGCCCGAAACGGAAATGCAACCATCAAAGACTGTTGCATTTTTCGGAACAAGGCGGCTGGAGTGCATGTGTGCTTAAATGGACAAGCCACGATCCAGCGGTGCCAGATAGGCAGCAGCATCGAAAGCCACGGCGTTTGCGTTCAAGAAAAGGGAATAGCAACGATTAGTGGATGTGACATCTTCGAGAACAAGTCCAACGGCATATATGTCGGCAGCGAAGCCGAAGCGACAATCCACAAGTGTCAAATACATGGCTGTCTTGAAGGGGGCATAGAAGTCACCACGAAGGGGCGTGCGACGATTGAATATTGCGACATTTTCAAAAACGCGATGTTCGGCATTCAAATCAGCGAAGCGGGCGAGTCGAGCGCCCACAAGACTAGCGTCAACGGAAACGGTGGTTTTGGAGTTTGCGTTGGAGAAGGATGTAAAGCACTCGTCACGGATTGTGATTGCCAGGACAACATGCGTGGACCTCATTCCATCGACAAAGGCAGCAATGTGGAGTGGGACGGAACGCCATTGAAGCTAGATGCCAAGAAAGATATCGAGCCGTCTCCCAATGCTGTTTGACCGCCAAGGGGACAAGGGTGAAAACGAGCAAGGCTTGGAGAGGCTTCAACCCTTCGCCGTTTGTCCCGTCGCTGAAAGGTGGAGACGTGCGATGGCAAACACGAATGCGACACGGGCAACGATGCTTGCCAAGGTCGAACACGGGTTGCGACGGTTGGCCGATCGGCTTGACGATTGGTTCAAGCGACTGCCGTTACCGAAGGGCGTTGACGAGAGTCGGTTCATCAGTGTTGAAGCTGGCGGGCGTAAAGACCGAGCGATTGTTGAAGCCGGCGGATTGTTTGCCGAAGCGTTTTCCCTTGGTGCCTGCGCTGACATCGTCTCGAAACCTGCCGTCCAAAAGGCGCTGAGTGAGGCTGATAGGGATTGGACATCGGGACGTGCTGAGACCGGCAAACCCAATTCAGATTGGCGAGATACGCAGGTTTTTAATGCCGTTCGCGGCGTTCTTGTGAAGGCGAGAACGTTGACACGCTCGGACACCGTCGCAGACGCGATTCGTGCATTTGCGGACTTGATGGCCGATGCTGGCAGAAAGCCAACCGCTAAAGCGAAGGCCAATGACGAACTCCGAGAGCCTCAAGATTGTGAGAAGGCGGCGTACTATGCCTTTCGGTACGCTGAAATGAAGTTGCAACGAACGTTGAAGACTCAAGAAGCTCACGAGTTTTGGACCGAGCACGGCTTCGATTCGGCTGATCGTGACACAAACAACGCGGACGTCTTGCGGGGTTACGAAATCCCTTCGCTTGCAACCTACCGCTCGCAGTTATCGCGGGCGCGGAAGGTGTTTGACGACCAGCGGAGCGAAGATCGCACGGGCCGTCGCGGGCGCAGTGTTGTCAATCGTGACGACCTCGACTGAGAGCAAATTTGCGTTCGCTGTATTGGATTTGATTTTTGCAGAAATCAAATCTGGCGACGCCTACTGACGCAACGGCTGTCCGATTGTCGCGTTGAGTCAATTCGGGCATGACCGAACCTACACAAAGCAAAATCAAATTCTCGGATTGTGTCTTTGACGCGACTCACTGGCCGAACGAGTACGCCGAAGTCGCGGGGCACAATCTGAGGATTAGACGATGACTGTTGTGAGTGTTTCAGACGCTGTTGCCGAGCGAATCGGCGGGCCGGAGTCGCGGGCTGTCGCGATTGATGCGGATGCGTGTGCGAGCCGTTACGGCATCAGCAAACGCCACTGGTTGCGGCTGGTGGATTCGGGTCGTGCCATTCCACCGATCCGACTTGGCCGGTTGGTGAGATGGTCACTCGAATCGCTTTTGGAATGGGAACGCGGTGGTTGCAAATCGGTTCGCCAAGTTGGGAGGGTTGGACGATGAACGCGACCCTTTCCGAATCCGAAGCGGTCGAGCGTGGCGGACTGTTGCGCGACGCCGGCATCCTTCGGGCGAGTGAGAAGAAAACGAATCGCGAACCGGCTGGGCTGTTGCGGGCTGAGTCTCGATTCCTCGACGTGCTGCTGTTGAACGGGAGCGCGTCGTGTGATGACGCGGCGGATGACCTAGACGCGAAGCATGATGACGGCGGGCATTGGCTCGGTGGAATCTTTCTGCGGCTGTCGCGGGGCGGGCTGATCGTGGAAATCGGCTCCGTGCGGTCCTGCCGTCCGATTCGGCATCGCGGCAAGCTGACGCTGTGGGGCATCGGACAACGCGACGCGGTCGAACGACGGCAACGCGACGTGCGATTGATGCTCGACGCTCTGACGACAAATGGAACCGGCTCGACGGGTACGACCGCCGAGCCGGCTTTGAACTCAACCACTCAACCCACGAACGGAGTCAACGAACATGGGCAAGCTGTCTGACATTCTGAATGGAAGCGGGAGCGACTTCAACGATCGTTGGAACGCGACCGCTGCGGCGGGTGAATTTGGGCCGGTGCCCCGTGGCGTTTATGTCTGCCATGCCACCAAGGGGGAACTCGAATCGAGCCGCTCGAAATCGACGCCGGGTTACAAAGTCGAGTTCACCGTGATCGACGGGGACTGCCAAGGCCGCAAGCTGTGGCTCGATTGCTGGCTCACGCCG